>JAIXVK010000005.1 GCA_027483085.1 Comamonadaceae bacterium
CCGTTGAGCTCTTCGAGCGAGCCGAACTGGATCACCACTTCGCCCATCTCTTCCATGCGGCCGTGGCGTTTGACCCGCTTTTTGATGTGCACATCCACCTGCGCCATGAGCAGGTCGGAAAGCTCTTCCTCGACCCGCTTGATATCGCGCGATTTCTCTTTGGCCGGCTTTTGCGGGGTGAGCGAAAACTCGGCGCCCAGTTTCTTGACCAGGCTCTCGGCCTCGCGCACCGACATCTTTTTGGTGGCGATCTGGTTGGCCGCTGTGATCTGGGTGGCGCGGTCCAGTGCGAGCAAAGCACGGGCGTGGCCCATGTCGATATCGCCGGCCATCAGCATGGTTTGCACCGGGTCGGCCAGGTTCAACAAGCGTAGCAAATTGCTGGCAGCACTGCGCGAGCGGCCTACGGCCTGGGCTGCGGTTTCGTGGGTCAGGCCGAACTCTTTGATCAGGCGTTGCAGGCCTTGGGCCTCTTCAAGCGGGTTGAGGTCTTCACGCTGGATGTTTTCGATCAACGCCATCGCGGCCGCAGCCTCGTTAGGCACATCGCGCACCAGCACCGGCACCTCGGTCAGGCCGGCCAACTTGGCGGCGCGGAAACGGCGCTCGCCGGCAATGATTTCGTAAATGGCGCGCTTGCGGCCTTCGCCGATGTGGGGTGCCGCATCTGCTTCATCGAGCTTGCGCACCAGAATCGGCTGCATGATGCCCTGCGCCTTGATGGATTCGGCCAGCTCGTACAAAGCGCCCTCGTCCATGTGGGTACGCGGCTGATACACGCCGGCCACCATGTCGGCCAAAGGCAAGGTGCTGGGGGCAGCAGCAGGGGTGGTGCCCGTGGCCTCTGTAGCCGGGGGTGCATCTACCACTTTGGGGCCGAGCAGGGCTTCGAGGCCCATGCCCAGACCTTTAGGTTTTCTGGTGACCATGTTCTTTTCCTTCTTGATATCGTGTGTGGTGGTGGCCGGCGTATCAACCGGCGCGCGCCATCAGCGCGTGCAGGCGGGCGATGCCCTCGGGCCAATCGCCCAGGCCGGAGTCGGCATTGAGGTGGCCGGCGTTGCCGCAGTCCACAAAATCAGCACCCCAAGCGCTGGCGAATTGCTGTGCCCGCTCGAAGGTGCAATACGGGTCATTGCGGCTACCCAGCAGCTCAGCGGGAAACGGCATCGTGTCCATCACCACTGGCCACCAGCTTTTGAGCGGGGCTTGCAACTCTTCGCGCTCCGGGTCGCCGGGCCCGACCAGAAAGGCGGCTTTCACGCGGCGGGTGTTTTGCGAATGCTGGGCCCAGGCGGCGGTGAGGATGCAACCCAGGCTGTGCGCCACCAGTACCACGGGCGTAGGCGCGGCCAGCACGGCTTCTTCGAGCTGCATCATCCAGTCGCCCCGCAGGGGTTGCATCCAGTCGTGCTGCTGCACACGGGTGAAGCCGTGCAGCGCCTCCCAGCGGCTTTGCCAATGGGCAGGGCCGGAATTTTGCCAGCCGGGCAGAAGGAGGATGGTCAGGTTGGACATGGTTGCTATGAATTCAGGAGCTAATAGGGCAACAAGCGTCTAGGCCAAAGGCGAATCTGGCTTGCAATGGCGCCTACATCACCTTGATGCGGTCCACCATCTCTTGCGCGAAGGTCAAAAAGGCCTGTGCCCCTTTGGACTGGGGATCAAACACTACGCCCGGCACCCCATAACTGGGTGCCTCGGCCAAGCGCACATTGCGGGGGATGACAGTGTTGAACACCTTGTCGCCAAAGTGGGCGCGGAGCTGTTCGCTCACCTGCTGCTGCAAGGTAATGCGCGGGTCAAACATCACCCGCAGCAGGCCGATGATTTGCAAGTCGTCGTTCAGGTTGGCTTTGACTTGCTTGATGGTGTTGACAAGATCGGTCAGCCCTTCGAGTGCAAAGTACTCGCACTGCATCGGCACGATCACGCCATGGGCACAGCACAAACCATTGAGGGTGAGCATGCTCAAGGATGGCGGGCAGTCGATGAGCACAAAATCGTACTCCGCATCCACCACTGCCAGCGCCTGCTTGAGGCGGCGCTCGCGCCGCTCCAGCTCCACCATCTCGACCTCGGCACCGGCAAGCTCACGGTTGGCGCCCAGAATGTCGTAGCTGCAGCCACCCTCGATCAGCTTCTCGCTGCGGGTGCGGGCTTCTGCCACCGAGGCGGATTCCAGCAGCACGTCGTACACCGTGAGCTCTAGCTTGCGCTTGTCTACGCCCGACCCCATGGTCGCATTGCCTTGGGGATCGAGGTCAATCATCAGCACGCGCTGGCCGACTTTGGCCAGTCCGGCCGCCAGGTTCACGGTTGTAGTGGTTTTGCCGACGCCACCTTTTTGGTTGGCAACGCAGAAAATTTTGGCCATAAAGCGCTCAGGGTGAGAAAACAGAAAACCGGTTCAACGGGACTTTTATTTGGCCGACTGCAAGGCCAGACGGATTCCGAAGCCGACCAGAAACAGGCCCGCGAGCTTCTCGAGCACCCGCCCGATCATGGGGTTGGCGCGCACGCGCTCGGCGAGAAAGTGGGTCAGCAGCGTAGCGCCCAGCCCGTACAGAAATGTGAGGAAAGCGATAGTGGCCGCCATGAAGGCATACGTCACCAGGCCTTGCTGGCTGGTGCGATCCACAAACAGGGGGAAGAAAGCCATGTAAAACAAAATGGCCTTAGGGTTGAGCAAGGTGATCAGGAGCGCTTGGCGCAAGTAATGACCCGCCTTGATGTTGAGCACCGGTGCTGCGCCGGGTTTGGCCATCAGCATCTTGAAGCCCAGCCACCCGAGGTACGCGGCACCCGCCCACTGCACCGCATGGAAGGCATCCGGATACGCTGCCAAGAGCGCCGCTACGCCAGCCACCGCAGACCACATGAGCACCTGGTCACCCAAAATCACACCCAGGGTTGCGGCCAGCCCACCCTTGATGCCACCCTTGCTGGTGGACGTGACCAGCGCGAGATTGCCCGGGCC
>JAIXVK010000306.1 GCA_027483085.1 Comamonadaceae bacterium
GCGGTGGTGATGCCCAAAGACAGTTTGCCCTGGCCTGCTTTGAACCAGCTGCAGGGCGACATGGTGTTGGACAAAGATCAGCTCCAAGTCAAACTCACCCGTGGCACTCTGGGGGGCGGTGGTGTGCAGTTTTCAAAGGCGGATGTCCAGGTCAGCCGCTTGTTTGATGCATCTACCGTAGCGGTGACAGCCGAGGCCAAAGGGCCGGTCATGGATGTGGTGAGTGTGGTGAATAGCTCTCCGCTGACCGAAGCCTTGGACAAAGCACTGGCGCAGACTTCTGTTACGGGGGTGGCAGATTACAAATTCAAACTGGGCTTTCCCTTGGCGGATACCAACAAAATGGCAGTGCAAGGCACCGTGGGTTTGCCGGGCAATGACCTGCAGATTCGCCCCGATACCCCCAAACTCTCCCGCCTCCGGGGCACTATTAACTTCAACCAATCGGGCTTCAGTTTGAGCGGTGCGCAAGCCCGCGCTCTGGGAGGGGATGTGCGTATTGAAGGGGGCTTGTCGGTGGCCCCGGTGTCTGGCAGCGCGGGCGCCGCCAAGCCTGTGGCGTCGCAGTTGCGCTTCAGTGGCAACGCCACTTCCGAGGGCTTGCGCCAGGCCAAGGAACTCGGCCCCGCCGCACGCGCAGCCCAGTTCGCCAGCGGTAGCGCCAGTTACACCGCGACCCTGGGTTTTCGCTCGGGAGTGCCGGAGCTGCAAATCAGCTCCAACCTGGTCGGCATGGCATTTAACCTGCCAGCACCCTTGACCAAAACCGCCGAGTCAGCGCTACCCGTACGGTTCGAATCGGCGGTGCTGCGCCCGGCCGGGCCGGCGGTGGCCACACGCCTGAAAGACCGTTTGCAACTGGATGTCGGCCGGCTGGCATCGGTCATTTTTGTGCGCGATATCTCGGGCCCCGAGCCCCATGTGCAAAGTGGAGCGATTGCCGTCGGGCTGGGCTCCGATGAGGCGGCTCCGCTACCCGATGCCGGTGTCGTCGCTAACCTCAACATTCCACGGCTGGACGTAGACGCGTGGACGGCGGTTGCGGACAAGCTCGGTACCGATGGAGTGGCTGACACTGCAAAAAGCCCCTCGCCGGGTGCGATGTCCGCCTCCGAGTACCTGCCCAATGTGCTGGTGCTCCGCTCCAAGGAGCTGCTGGCCTCCGGACGCCAACTCAACAACGTTGTGGTGGGTGGCGGGCGCGAAGGCCCTTTGTGGCGCGCCAACGTGGATGCGACGGAGCTGTCCGGCTACGTCGAATACCGCCAGCCCTCGGGCAGCAATGCCGGGCGCTTGTACGCGCGCTTGGCCCGGCTCGCTATTGCCCAGAGTGGTGCGCAAGATGTGGAGTCGCTCTTGGACGAGCAGCCTGCCGCGATTCCAGCGCTGGAAATCGAGGTTGAAGACTTTGTGCTGCGTGGCAAAAAATTGGGCCGGATCGATGTCGAGGCGGTGAACCTGGGGAGTGCAGGTACCCGTGAATGGCGTCTCAACCGTTTCAATATCCGTACCCCGGAAGCCGAGCTGACAGCCAGTGGCAACTGGGCTGCTATCAATGCGTCTGCCGCATCACCGGGGAGCAGTGTGCGGGATCGCCGCCGCACGGTCCTGAACTTCAAGCTCGATATTCGCGACTCGGGCGAACTGCTCAGCCGCTTGGGCATGCCCGGGGTGGTGCGCAAGGGCGAAGGCAAAGTGGAGGGCCAAGTTGCGTGGGCCGGCTCCCCGATCACGGTGGATTACCCCAGCATGAGCGGCAAATTCAATGTGAATGTGGAAACGGGCCAGTTTCTTAAAGCCGAGCCCGGTATTGCCAAGCTGCTGGGCGTGCTGAGCTTGCAAAGCCTGCCGCGCCGGCTGATGCTCGATTTCCGCGATGTGTTCAGCGAAGGCTTTGCCTTTGATTATTTCCGGGGCGACATTGCGATCGAGCAAGGCGTCGCCAAAACCAATAATCTGCAGATGAAAGGCGTCAATGCCGCAGTCCTGATGGATGGCCAGGCAGACATCAGCAAAGAAACGCAGAACCTGCGGGTGGTGGTGGTGCCAGAAATCAATGCGGGCAGCGCGTCCCTGATTGCGTCGGCCATTAACCCGGTGGTCGGCTTGAGCACCTTTCTGGCCCAGCTGTTATTGCGTGGCCCATTGGTGAATGCGGCTACCCAGGAGTTTGTGGTGGACGGCACTTGGCTGGACCCCAAAGTAACCCAGGTGCCGCGTAAGCCCTGACGCACTGATACGTTTGAATTACGGAGTTGATCTATGAAAGTCGCAGCCATCCAGATGGTGTCTACCGGCCATGTGCAGGACAACTTGCAGATCGCCCAAGCCTTGCTGACAGAGGCCGCACGCCAAGGTGCCGAGCTGGCCGTGTTGCCCGAGTATTTTTGTTTGATCGGGCTGCGTGATTCGGACAAGCTGGCGATTCAAGAGCCCTTCGGGAGCGGCCCCATCCAGGACTTTGTGGCCGGGGTAGCACGCTCGTTGGGGATCTGGATTGTGGCCGGTACCTTGCCCTTGACGGCCAGCCAGCCCGACCATGTGTTCAACAGTTCGCTGGCCTTCAATCCGCAGGGGGAGTGCGTGGCCCGATACGACAAGATCCACCTGTTTCGCTTCAATAACGGTGCCGAGAGCTACGACGAATCCCGGGTGCTGGAGCGGGGCAGCACGCCCACCGTATTCAGCCTGCCGTCTCGGGATGGACACACTTGGTCGGTGGGCATGAGCGTCTGCTACGACATGCGCTTTGCCGAGCTCTACCGGGAATACGCCGCACGCGGTGTCGATTTGCTATTGGCCCCGAGTGCCTTCACCCACACCACGGGGGAGGCCCACTGGGAGGTGCTCTTGCGTGCTCGGGCGATTGAAAATTTGTCGTTCGTAGCCGCGGCCGCGCAAGGGGGGGTGCATCCGAGTGGGCGGCGCACCTGGGGGCAAAGTCTGCTGATCGATCCGTGGGGAAAGGTGCTGGCTGAGCAAGCCGAAGGCCCGGGCGTTGTGCTGGCGGAACTGGACTATCGTCAGCTCCAGCATTGCCGCGCCCAGTTGCCGGCGCTCCAGCACCGGATTTTGGGATGATTGCTATTAAATTGGTAGCAAGCTACGCAATCAGTATGTGGGCTAGTCCTCTTTTTTGTCATTATTCTCTTCGGGTGGCAGTTCACCGTTCTTGCGTCCGTGAAACATGGTCCACCAGATGATGCCTATAAATATCAGGCCAGCGCCTAGCGCTTCGAG
Source organism: Comamonadaceae bacterium (assembly GCA_027483085.1). Lineage (GTDB taxonomy): Bacteria > Pseudomonadota > Gammaproteobacteria > Burkholderiales > Burkholderiaceae_C > Allorhodoferax. The sequence continues at coordinate 3,241 of JAIXVK010000306.1, forward strand.
GAGTAGCAAAGTCATGCGTCGTTTTTTGGGGTGGTCTGTATCGGCCCTGATTGTAGGAATTCTGGCCGCGTGCGGTAGCGCGCCGCCAGTGGTGCGCGCACCGGTCGAGCCTGTGCGCAGCGTGGTACCGGCAGCGTCTGGCCCAGCGCCTGCGGTCGGCCCGGTGGTGACCCAATCACGCAGCCGTTGGGTGCCGGTTCCGTGGGACAGCCTTCCCGGTTGGGGTGCTGACAACCTGTTTGAGGCATGGAATGCGTGGTTAAAGAGCTGCGAGAGGCCTCAGCCGCCCATGTCTGCCTTGTGTGCAGAAGTGCGCCGCTTGAGTATTGGAAGTCCTCAAGAGCAAATGGAGTGGATGCAAGCCCGCCTCCAGCCGCACCGTGTGGAGACATTGCAAGGTGAGCCCACAGGGTTGTTGACCGGCTATTACGAGCCGATATTGGATGCCAGTCGGCAACCAGCACCCGGCTTTTCAGTGCCGCTGTACCAGCTGCCCGCCGGAATGACGCCCCGCAAACCGTGGTTCACCCGCCAGGAAATGGAGACCTTGCCGGAAGCGCAGGCAGCCCTGCGTGGCAAGGCGATCGCGTACCTGGCGGATCCGGTGGATGCGTTGGTGCTCCAGATTCAGGGTTCCGGGCGGGTACGGATTACCCAGCCTGACGGCAGCGTGCGCTGGGTTCGCCTGGCCTACGCGGGTACCAACGAGCAGCCCTACCGCAGCGTAGGCCGTTGGCTCTTGGATCAAGGCTTGATCAAAGACGCCTCATGGCCCGGCATCAAAGCCTGGCTGGCGCAAAACCCGCAGCGCCAGCAGGAGCTGTTGTGGTCGAACCCGCGGGTGGTTTTTTTCAAGGAAGAGCCACTCGGTGAGCTGGACGCTGCCTTCGGGCCCAAAGGCGCCCAAGGCGTTGCCTTGACGCCCGGGCGCTCCATCGCCGTGGACCCCGGCAGCATCCCTTATGGCGCTCCGGTCTGGTTGACTTCAACGGGAAATCAAACAAATTTGCAAAAATTGGTACTTGCGCAAGATACCGGGAGCGCGATTGTCGGTGCGGTGCGTGCCGACTACTTTGCCGGCTGGGGGCCGGATGCCGCAGAGCTAGCCGGTCGCATGCGACAACCATTGCAAATGTGGATTTTGTGGCCCAAATAGCGCAGAAACCGTTAGTATGGATACATTCAATCTGTGAGATTCGGAAATTAAGGACGGACTTATGAGCAAAGAGATGCGCGACATTGATGAGCGGACCAATCTGGCCGCCAACAGCATGTTCGAACTGCTGCTGTTCCGATTGGGCGAGGCCCCCGGCACCCAGCGCCGCGAATTGTTCGGCATCAATGTGTTCAAGGTTCGAGAAATCCTGGTGATGCCCGAAATCACCGCCATGGTGAATTCACCGCCCGCCGTGATGGGCGTCGCCAACATCCGGGGCCAAATGATCACCGTGATCAACTTGCCGCAGGTAGTGGGCTGTACCCCGACCAAGGGGCTGGGCATTTTGCTGGTGACCGAGTTCGCCCGCACGACACAAGCCTTTGCGGTCGAAGAGGTCAACGAAATCGTGCGCCTGGAGTGGAAGCAAGTCCTGTCTGCCGAAAACACCGGCGGTGGCTTGGTGACCAGTATTGCGCGCCTGGATGGCAATGCTGAAAACACCCGCCTGGCCCAAGTGTTGGATGTCGAGCAGATCCTCCGTGACGTGATGCCTCAGGAAGTCAAGGAAGAGGTACCGAGCACCGCGCCCAAGCTGCGCTTAGAGCCGGGTCAGATCATTCTGGCGGCTGACGATTCTGCCGTGGCACGCATGATGATCGAGAAGGGCCTCAAAGGCATGGATGTCCCTTACATCATGACC
>JAIXVK010000533.1 GCA_027483085.1 Comamonadaceae bacterium
ATACCAGCCCTTCCTTTGGTGGGGCCGGCTTTCCTTTACATGGTGTAGCGGCGCAATTGCCGCCGGTCCCACCAATCCTTGAGCCAGTGCCAGGCACGCCCTGTCGCGCTGTACCGCCCCCAAGCCATAACCGCCTGTTGTGAACCCCCAAACAACAGCTGAATTCCCGCCTCCGGCTGCCGGGCGGTGGCGGGTAAGCGCGCGCCGCGCGCCACGGCTTGCAGATTACGCAGCAGGGACTCCGAATCGCCGTTGGCGATCCACACCTGCGGATGGCTGCTGCTGCGCAAGTAGCCGTCGGTGCCCGCTTGGCCATCAGCATTCAGCGCGAGTCCACTAGTGGCCAACCAAGCGTGTGGCAGGTGCTGCAACGCCAGCAGCGGCACATCGCATGCGAGCTGCGCGCCGCACCCCAGATGCACCGCGCCGGCATCGATCTGGAGCGCCGTATCGTGCAATACCGTTATGCGCTGTGCCTTGAGTTGTTGCAGCAACCGGGTGGTGCCCGCGGTACCGGCTGGAGACGGCAGCATCAACACCGTGACGACGCAGGAGGGCAGGCGCTGTTGCACCGCCAACGCCAATTCCAGCACAACCGGGTGATCGCCGATGACCGCTACGCGCAAGGCTTTTTTCGCAGCCAATTCGGACACCCCTTGCCAGCGTTGAGCCCAGGTTTCTAGCGGGTAGACGCAGAGGCCGAATTTTCCCGCCCCGGGTATGGTTTGTTCCAACTGTTCGCTGTGGTGCGCAGGGGCGGCATTGATCGAAAGCCACTCGTAGTGTTGTGAGCTGCCGTCGCCGAGTGTTAGCGTCTGTTGCGCGGCATCCAGTGACACGGGCTGTTGTTGCAGCCAGCGGATGCCCGCACGCCGCACTAGCGGCTCTAACGGGATGGTGCAGTCTTCTTGCTGGTAGTCGCCGCCAACCAGGCCTGGCCCCATGGCAGGGTGAACCACTTGGGTCTCTTCGGCCACCAGCGTCACCTGTACCTCAGGCAAGGGCTTGCGAGCCAGCGTGTGCAAAAGTTGCAGGTGCGCCATGCCCGCACCCAGCAGCACCAACTGCCGTGGTTGATTGCTATGCGCTTCGGGCGATAGGGGCGTGTCTGCTGGGCCTGGGCGCTGCACTGCGGGTGCGTTCATGCCGCTATTGTTTCATGAGCTGCAGGCGGTTCACAAAACCGAGGCTGGTGCCGCCGGTGTTGTCGGCATCCGCGCCGGTCACGATCGCGAGCAAGGGCGGGACGGTGTCTGTCTCGTTACCGAAGGCAGCCAGAAAATCGGCCTGCAGATCCCGCTTGTGAGAGACCCAACGGCCGAGCGCATCGCCGTTGCCATTCAGCACACGCAGCCGCACCCGGGCGGTGTAAGCGTTGTTGAGGGTGGTGCCTGCGGGTAACTGGTTGTCCCACACGTAGCACAGGGTGGCACCGGGCAAGACCTCTGCGCTGACCCGGCGGGCCAGGCGCAGCAGGTTGCGTTCGACAAAAGGTATTTTCTCGAGCGGCAAATCAAACAGCGCACACACCTTGAGGGCGGCATCGTCTCCGGTTTTGCTGCGCAGGTCGGCCTGGGCCAGGGGTTGGTCCAGACGCCACTGCCATTGCAAATAGCGGCCTTCGCTACCCGCGGGAACCGCATGGCTCAGCGCGCCATAGCTTTTGTCGCTGCGCAGGCGCAGCACTTTTTGTCCGTCCACGGTGGCGATATCCGGTGCCAGTAGAGGAACCTTGCCACCGGGCAGGCCTACGACCCGCCAGGGGCTGGGGGGCGCGCCATCTGCCGAATCCGCCCAACTTTGCAGCAGACCCCCTGTGTCAGCCGGCTGGGTTTGCGCGTGGGCTCCTGTCCAGCTCGCACAGGCTGTGTATAGGCAAAAAGTGGCAAAGGCCCACGTTTTCATTGCGCATGCTGCTATTTTTTTAGGAGTTTTTTGCATCGGCTTCCTCCGGACGGATATGGATATGAACCGGGGCTGCGCCAGCAGCCAGCATACGCACATGGCCGATGGCACAGGCCGCAGCGTAGCCTTGCGCACGCAGGGCGGCAAGGCACGCTGTTGCTTGGCTGGCGGGCACGCTGGCCAGCAGGCCGCCAGCGGTTTGTGGGTCCACCAGCAGCGGCCAGCGCGGGTGGGCCATGGCCTCGGTTGCGTTGTGCACCCCATGCTGTTGGCGCGCATTGGCGCTGTGCAGGGAGCTCAGCAGGCCCTGTTGCACACACTCCAGCGCGCCGTCCAGCAGGGGCAGGGCATCAGCATCTAGCACCACCTGTACGCCGCTGGGCCGGGCCATCTCTACCGTGTGGCCAATCAGCCCGAAGCCGGTCAGGTCGGTGCAGGCGGTGGCACCAAAGCTGCGCAGCGTCTGCGCGGCGGCTTGGTTGCTCTGCGCCATGCTCTGCAGCGCGGCTTGCACCCAGCGGCCTTTCGCGGCCGCGCGCCCGTGGGCGGCAAACAAGGCGCCGGTCCCCAATGGTTTGGTGAGCAGCAGCACATCGCCGGGCTGCATGCCACCCTTGCGCAGCACGCCCGTCATCTGCCCTTGGTTGTCCACGTCCACCAAGCCGTTCACCGCAAAGCCCAGTGCGAGCTCGGCGCCTTCGCCGCTGTGCCCGCCGATCAGCGTGCATCCGGCCGCATTGAGCACCTCGACCGCGCCTTGCATCATCTGGCGCAGAGTGGCTTCCACCTGCCGGTCCACGCCGGGGGGCACGGTGGCGATAGCGGTCGCGGTGTGCGGCTGCGCGCCCATGGCAAACAAGTCTCCCAGCGCGTGGATAGCGGCAATGCGGCCGAACACATAGGGGTCGTCTACAAATGCGCGGAAAAAATCCACGCTGTGCACCAGCGCTTTGCCGGGCGGCACGCGCACCACGGCGGCATCGTCCGGGCTGTCCAGGCCCAGCAATACATCGGGGTTGGGTTGCACCCACAGGTTTTGCAGCGCACGGGAGAGCACGCTGGCCCCCACTTTGGCGCCGCAGCCGCCGCAGCGCATGGCGACTGCGGCTTGCGCTTGTTGGGCTTCATCAGCGCTTAGCTGAATGGATGCGTTGGCGGATGTCGCAGCTGAAGTCATGCCCGCGAGCCCCTCCACGCCTTGCACGCTAAAGCGCTGCATAAAGCGGCGGTCTATCCAGTCTTTCCAGCGCCAGACCCAGGCACCGGCAAAGCCAAGTGCGCCGCGTGAGGCCACGGCAAATTTGTCACCAGTGCTGATCAGGGCCAGCCAGTGGCGCTGCGGGCGGTAGGGTTGCAGCGGCAAGCCCTGGACCGCTCGCTGCAGGTTGATGGCCAGCGGCATGCCCATGCGCACCGCAAACACACCGGCTTTCTCCAGCGCAAAGTTTTCCATAGCAGCGACGTCGCCCGCGGCAAATACGCGCGGATCGGTGATGCTTTGCAGCGTGTCTTGCAAGCGAATGCAGTGGTTGTCGGTAAGGGCCAAGCCGGTGCCTTCCAGCCAGGAGCCACCGCCGGCTTGGGTGACCCAAAGCACCTCGTCGGCCTCAAACCACTCGCCTTGTGCGCTGCACAAACGGCCCGCTTGCACTTCCGCCACGGGTGTTTGCAAGTGCACCTGCACGCCGCGCTCGGCTAGCACCCGGGCAAAGCGAGCTTTCACGCCCGCGTTGTGGGTGGGCAGCAGGCCGCCAGACGTGAACAGGCTGAACAGCGGCGCCATCGCCGTGCGTCCGGCTGCTTCGGCTTCAGCCCGAAGCCGGTATTGCATCGCGAGGCACAGTTCCACACCACCCGCACCCCCGCCCACAATAGCAATGGTTAGCGGCCGTGTAGCCTGCGCCACCTTGTCCAGCAACTGCAGCCAGCGCTGGTTGAAGCCGGTAATGGGTTTCACCGGCACCGCATGATCGGCGGCGCCTTGGGCGCGCATCTGCGGCGTGGAGCCGGTGTTGATAGAGACCACGTCGTAATCGATGTCGGGCCGGCCGCGCAGTTGCACCGTGCGCGCCTCGCGGTCCAAGCCCGTTACTTCGGCTTGGATGAAGCGCGCGCCGGTAGCGGCGCACAGGCGGCACAGGTCGATGTGCACATCGTCATAGCTGTAGTGCCCCGCCACATAGCCGGGCAACATGCCGGAGTAGGGCGTGTGCGCATCAGTACAAATCAGGGTGATGCGCACGCCGGGCAGCGGGTGCATGGCGAAATAGCGCAGCGCCACCACATGGCTGTGGCCGCCACCCACCAACACGATGTCTCTAACGATGGGCGTGGCGGGTGTTTGCATATCCTTGAATTGTGCAGCTTCAGGGCAGAGGTTTCAGCGCAGGGCCGCCCCAAGCTGAAACGCGCCCCCCGGTTTCTTGAAACCCCTCCGGTAGTTGGGGCAGCGACCCGCAAAGCGGCGGAGCGTGGGGGCACTGCCTTAGCGTCGCTTCCAGTCGTGGAACTTGCGTACCCATTCCAACAGCTTGTGCGGCTGGTGCGCGCGCTTCCATTCTCCTGCGGCGTATTTGTTGGCTTCGGCCAGTGTGGGGTAGGTGTGGATGGTGCCCAGAATCTTGTTGAGGCCCAAGCCTTGTTTCATGGCCAGCACATATTCGGCCAGCAGGTCGCCGGCGTGGGTACCGACGATGGTGACGCCCAGAATCTTGTCTTTGCCCGGCACGGTCAGCACTTTCACAAAGCCGTGGGCCTCGCTGTCCGCAATCGCGCGGTCCAGGTCGTCGATGCCGTATTTAGTCACCTCATAGGCAATGCCTTGTTCCTTCGCGTCCTGCTCATTCAAGCCCACGCGCGCCACTTCGGGGTCAATGAATGTGGCCCAAGGGATCACCGAGTAATCGGCTTTGAATTTCTTGAAGTCGCCGAACAGCGCATTCACCGCCGCATACCAGGCTTGGTGCGCGGCTACGTGGGTGAACTGGTAGGGCCCGGCCACATCGCCCGCCGCAAAGATGTTGGGGTAGATGGTTTGCAGGTACTCGTTGGTTTGCACCGTCTTGTGGGTGGGAATGCCCAGCTCCTCCAAGCCGTAGCCTGACAGGCGCGCTGTGCG
>JAIXVK010000070.1 GCA_027483085.1 Comamonadaceae bacterium
CCAATACAAACGCCGCTCCCAAGTCGGCGGAGCGCATGCCTTCCTCAAGGAGCCCCTGCCGTAGAGAGTGGCGCACGCTTGCAACCGCATCCACCCGACCGCTGCGAAGCAACTGCAACATGGACGACAGCGAGTTAGTGCGTTGATGCAAGACGCCTTCCAAATCTGCAATCATTCCGTAGCCTGCGCCACCGCTCAAGCTGGCAATGCGCAATCCCCGCAGCGAAGCCTTGCTGTCCAGCACCAGACCTTTGCGCGGGAGCACTTCGACTTCCAATTGGGTCAATCGCGCAATAGATTGGACTTCGGAATCAAAACCCGGGACCGGTAGCAAGATTGTGAGGTCGGACGACCCGCGATTGATGTTTTGCAACGCACGGGCAATCGGCACCAGCCGCGTTTCTATCGGGTGTCCGCAGGCTTTCGAGAGCGCCTGCGCAAAGTCAGCCATGACACCGGTGATGGATCCATTGGGCTGAACGAAGCCGTAAGGAATCACATCAATCACGTCAAGGAGCCAAGGAGGCGCTGCGACGGAGGCCGAGGCGATCCCGAGGGGCAGGGTGGTTAACGTGGACAGTAGGTGTCGTCGATCCATGATGGAAGCACTCAAACCTTGCCAGAAGGCGTTATGGACTCCACAAGAAATACCGCCTCACCATATTAACCCTCCACCAAGGGTTTGGGATAGGGTGCTCACCCGCGGGTGGCCCCATAAAAAAAGGCCACCCGTGGGTGGCCTTTGTGTCGCTTGCGGCAGCTTACTTTTTGGCAGGCGCGTCGCTCACATACTCAGACACGACTTTCCATTTGCCATCGGTGATCTGGGAGAGACGCGAAGCGTTGCTACCCAGGCGTTTGGTGGCGGTGAAAGTTTGCACGGGGGCGCCGAACATGTCTGCCGGAATGGTCATGCTGTCCATGACCTTGATGTACGAATCCGTCGTCAGATTCTTGCCGGCCTTGTTAGCCGCAGAAGCAAAGGTGTTGACGATCATGTAGCCGTAAACCGAGAAGACGGTGGGGTCTTCATTGAACTTGGTTTTGTACTTGTTGGCCCAGAAGCGGATGCCGGGGGTTTGCTCATCGGTGTAGGGGTTCTGCACAGTCATCGCGGCGTAGAGGCCGTCCATGGCTTTGCCGCCGATCTTGTGGATCAGATCGGTGTAGGCAGCACTTGAGCCAATGAAGGTGGGGTTGTAGCCCAGCTTGCGAGCGGTGCCGATGGCGCCGATGGTCTCGCGGATGATGGTACCCAGCACCACAAAGTCGCAACCGCCGGCCTGCATTTTGGAGACTTGGGATGAGAAGTCGGTCGCTCCGCGCTTGTAGGAGGTCTTCTCGGCGAATTCCATGCCGATGGTCTTCAAACCGTCTTCACCACCCTTGAGCACTTCGAGTCCGAAGTCGTCATCCTGGTACAGGGTACAGACCTTCTTGGCGCCTTTTTCTTTCACCAGCTTGGGCACGGCCAGTCGCATCTGGTCGTAGTAGGGGGCGGCAAACGAGTACTTGAGCTTGTGGAAGGGCTCATACATTTCGCGGGCGGCGGTGATCGGGAAGAAGTTGATCACGTTCTTCTCGAACTGCACCGGCATGGCCGCCATGTTCTGGGCAGTGCCGATGTGGCCGACCATCATGAAAATCTTGTCCTGGTTGACCAGCTTCTGGGCGGCGAGCACGGCCTTCTTGGGGTCGTAGCCGGAGTCTTCTACCAGCAGCTTGAGCTTGCGGCCGTTGATGCCGCCTTGCTCATTGATTTCGTCCACGGCCAGCAGCATGCCGGCGCGCGATTGTTTGCCGAAGCCGGCCAAGGGACCGGAGAGGTCCTGGATGGAGCCCAGCAGGATTTCGTCTTTACTCACGCCTTGTTGTTGGGCGCTGGCAAAAGTCGCGGTCAGGGCTAGGGTGCCCAGTGCGATGGCGGTACGCAGTTTCATGGTTGTGTCTCCTCGTTGGTTCTCTTTGCAAAGGGGTGCAGCACAGCTGCTATCGGTACATGGCCTCTATCCGGGCTTCGTATTTCTTCTCCACCAGCTTGCGTTTGAGCTTCATGGTGGGGGTGAGTTCCTCATCTTCCGCGGTCAACTGGTTTTCCAGCAAGAAAAATTTCTTGATTTGCTCGACCCGCGCAAACTTTTTGTTCACCCGGTCCAGCTCCGCCTGAATCAGGGCCTGCACCTCAGGGGCGCGGGTGAGCGACGCATAGTTGCTGAACGGAATATCTGCGTCTTGCGCAAACTTTTCTACGTTCTCCTGGTCGATCATGACGATGACGGTCAGGAACGGACGCTTGTCGCCGATGACCACCGCATCGGTGATGTACGGTGAGAACTTCAGGTCGTTCTCCAGCTCGCTCGGAGTGATGTTCTTGCCGCCAGCCGTGATGATGATGTCCTTCATCCGGTCGGTGATCCGGAAGTAACCGTCACCATCCACCACGCCCACGTCCCCGGTGTGCAGCCAGCCATCGGCGGTGATGGTTTCCGCCGTCTTCTCGGGCAGATTCAGGTAGCCGGCAAACACGTTCTTGCCCCGCACCATGATTTCACCGGTCGCGGGGTCCAGCTTGACCTCGTGGAAAGGGGCAGCAGGTCCGATCGAACCGGGTTTGATTTTGCTGGCAGGCACGCCGGTGGAGGCGCCACAGGTCTCAGTCATGCCCCAGACCTCGAGCATGGGGACGCCCAGCGCCAAGTACCAGCGGACCAGATCCGGTGAAATCGGTGCCGCACCGGTAATCAGGAACCGTGAGCGATGGATCCCGATCAGCTTGCGCACGTTGTTCAGCGCCAGAACTTGGGCTAGTTTGAATTGCAGCTTGAGGCCTGCGCCCACGGGTTGTCCCGCGAGCACCAGATCGGCGATGCGGCCACCCACACCGATACCCCAGCCATAGACCATTTGCTGGATCTTGCCGGACTCTTTGAGAGCGATCATGACGCTCGAGTAGAACTTTTCCCACACCCGTGGCACAGCAGTGAACACCGTGGGGGCAATTTCGCGCACGTTCTCGGGGATGGTCTCGGGGTTCTCTACAAAGTTGAGCTTGGCGCCGGTGTAGAGCGAAAAGTACTCGCCACCTAGGCGCTCAGCAATGTGGCACAGGGGCAAAAAGCACATGCGCTCATCGCGCGCGTCCTGGGCGATGAGGGTGTTGTAGCCCCGGATGGCATAGACCAGACCTTCGTGCAAATGCATGGCGCCTTTGGGCTTGCCCGTGGTCCCTGAGGTGTAGACCAGAATCGCCAGGTCTTCAGGTTTGCAGTTGGCGCTGCGCTGGGTTACTGCGTTCGGGTGGGCTGCGTTATAGGTGCGGCCCAGTGCGCGCAGGGCGTCTAGGCTGATAACGTCCGGATCGTCAAGGCCACGCAGGCCCTCCATGTCCATCACCACGATTTTGCGCAGGGTACTGCACTGCGCGCGCACCTCCAGGGCTTTGTCGAGTTGTTCATCGTCTTCGACGAACAAGATGCTTGTGGTGGAGTCTTCACACAGGTAGTGCACCTGGCTCGGCGCATCGGTGGGGTAGATCCCGTTCGACACGCCACCCG
>JAIXVK010000163.1 GCA_027483085.1 Comamonadaceae bacterium
ATGTTCATTGGGCAGTCCGGCAGGCAACTGCTGGCTGAGGTTGATCAGGAACGAGCGGAGGTGGGCTTCGTGGTTGGCTTGCGGCAACGTGTGGCTAGATGCCGTGGCATCCATGGCGTCTTCGACCACAAACCGGGCTGCCACGCCGAGATACTCGACAAGGACTTGGGTGGCGGTTTGAGCCACATGTTCTGGATTCCACACCTGAGGTTCTGCTTTCTTGAAAGTTCAGCCGTGCTTGGCTGGCGACGCCGGTGGCATCGTTTTCAAGAATTCTAGGTGTCGGGCAGGGCTTAGCCTGGGGGGGCGGGACGAGCGCCCATGAAAAAACCCGCAACGTGTGAACAATTGCGGGTTTTTGATTTGGTGGTCGTAGGTGGACTTGAACCACCGACATCAGCATTATGAATGCTGCGCTCTAACCAACTGAGCTATACGACCGAGACCGGCATTATAGACCAGATTTATTGATGCGTAAAGTTTGCAGCGCGTTTGTTCACAAAAGCGTCCATGCCTTCCTTTTGATCGGCGGTCGCAAACAGGGCGTGGAACATGCGGCGCTCGAAGGCAATGCCATCTGCCAAGGTGCCTTCAAAGGCGCGGTTGACCGATTCTTTGGCCGCCATGGTCGCCACTTGTGAGAAGGCGCAGATTTGCAAAGCGGCGCCCAAGGCTTCCTCTTGCAGCTTGTCCAGCGCCACCACGCGGCTCACCAGGCCGGCGCGCTCGGCCTCGGTGGCGTCCATCATGCGGCCGGTCAAGGCCAGGTCCATGGCCTTGGATTTGCCCACCGCGCGGGGCAAACGCTGTGTACCACCGGCGCCGGGGATGATGCCCAGCTTGATTTCCGGCTGGCCGAACTTGGCGTTGTCGGCGGCGATGATGAAGTCGCACATCATGGCCAGCTCGCAACCGCCACCCAGCGCAAAGCCGCTCACAGCGGCGATGACCGGTTTGCGGATCGTGCGGATGGTCTCCCAGTTGCGGGTAATGAAGTCGCCTTTGTAGGCATCGGCAAAGCTGAACTTGGCCATGGCGGTGATGTCGGCGCCCGCAGCAAATGCTTTTTCGCTGCCGGTAATCACCATGCAGCCAATGGCGGGGTCAGCGTCAAACCCCTTGAGGGCTGCGCCCAGCTCGTCCATCAACTGGTCGTTGAGGGCGTTGAGCTGCTTGGGGCGGTTCAGGGTGATGATGGCAACCTTGTCGCCTTCCACGCGGGTGGTGATGCATTCGTAGCTCATTCAGTGGTCTCCTGTTTTGTGTCGAAATGAGGGGGCTGGGCGCACTATAGCCAAGCGAATTTGCACCCCGCTGACGCGAGCTGCGGTTTACGCGCCTTCCAGCCAGCGGTTGGCGGCTGCCGCATCGCGCACCGACAGGCGCACCGCTTGGGTGGGGGCCGGCAGGGTAAGGGTCAGCTGTATCAAGCGCTTGTCGCGCGAAACCAATGCCGTCACTTTCTTGGCCTTGCCGGCATAGAGCATCAGGTCATCCAAGGCCTGCATGCGCCATGGCATGCCCTCGGTCTGCACGGCCAACCACTCGTCACCCGCCGCAAAGCCGGCTTTTTCTGCGGCTCCGCCCCGCAGCACCTGCTGAATGAACAGCCCGCCGCTTTCTTTGACCCGCAGTCCGAGTTGCTGGGCGGCCTGGTCAGGCTCGCGGTTGACTTGCACACCGTGTTGCTCCAGCAGTTCGGGCACAGGCAGCTCTTTGGTGCTGTGCACCCAGCGGGCCAGGTCTTTGGCGAACGAGCGGCCGCCAAGGTCTTGCAGCACGGCCAGCAGGTCTGCCTCGGTCATGGGGCCGCCGGCGCAGCGCGTCCACAGGCCGCGCATGACGGCATCGAGGTGGGTTTTGCCTTCGGCGCGCAGGGTCAGGTCAAGGCACAGGCCCACCAGTGAACCCTTGGTGTAGTAGCTCACGGTGGCGTTGGCGGTGTTTTCGTCCTGGCGGTAGTACTTCACCCACGCGTCAAAACTGCTTTGCGCCACGCTTTGCACCAGCCGCCCCGGGGTTTGCTGGACCTGGTTGATGGTCTTGCTCAAGAGCTTCAGGTAAGCGGCGTTGTCGATGCGTTTGGCACGGCGCAGCAGCAAGTCGTCGTAGTAGCTGGTGAAGCCTTCAAAAAACCACAGCAGTTCGGTGTAGTTCTCTGCGCGGTAGTCGTAGGTGGCGAGTTCGGCGGGGCGCAGGCGCTTGACGTTCCAGGTGTGGAAGTACTCGTGGCTGATCAGCCCCAGCAGCGTGGTGTAGCCCTCGGGCTGCTTGTGGGTGGTGGGGGCCAGCGTGGTGCGGGGCAGGCGCGGCAAGTCTTTGCGGTTGCAAATCAGGGCGGTGGAGTTTTTGTGCTCCAACCCGCCATAGCCATCGTGCACCGCAGCCAGCATGAAGACGTAGTTTTTGAATGGAATCGGGCTTTGGCCCTCGTCTTTATTGCGGGAGCTGCTATCTTTTTGATACTGCTCAAGGGCGCTGCCGTGCCAGAAGCGCATTTCCGCTTCGCAAATGGCGCGGGTGTCGGCCAGTAGCAACTCGCCGTCAAAGCTGGGCGGTGCGCCGGCCACCACAAAGCGGTGGGGAATGCCGAACACCTCAAAACTGCCGCTCCAGAACGGTCCCATTTCCACCGGGCAGTCGACCAGAGTGTCGTAGTCGGGGGCGCGGTACAGGCCAAAACCCGCCTTGTCGACGGTGACTGCTGGCAGTCCGGTGGCCAGCTGCCAGCCCGTGGTGCCGGCAACCGGCGCGATGTCCAAGGTGTGAGGCTCTGCTGCCGCTTCGGGCACCTGCAGGCACAGGCTGGTGCCGTTGAAAAAGCCGCGCTGCGCATCCAGCCAGGCGGTGCGCACCGAGGCGTCAAAGGCATACACCTCATAACTCACCTCCAACGGCAGGCCGGCGCGGCAGCTGATTTGCCAGGTGGCTTTGTCCAGCTGCGTCACCGGGATGCGCTTGCCCCCTTGCCGGCACTCCAGCTGCTGCAGGTGTTTGGCAAATTCGCGCAGCAGGTAGCTACCCGGAATCCAGGCCGGCAGGCGCAGGGTTTGGGTGCTGGCCGGCGAGGCCACGGTCATCTGCACCGTGAACAGGTGGCTGTGCACATCGGGCACTTCGATCCGGTAGTGCACCGCGGATGCTGGTGCAGCAGTTGCGAGAGATTTGGACGACTTGGACGAAGTTTTCATGCCTAAACACCGGTTGGCGCCCGCAATGCTTGCGCGAGCAGCTATGAATTCAGGAGCAATTTGTGAAGGGCTCCGACCCGCGCCGGACGCCCTGGGGCTTTAGCTTTTGGCGTCTTTCAGGTGTTTTTCGATTTGCTGGGCGTCAATCGCACCGGGCACGCGGTTGCCATCTTCAAACAACAGCGTGGGGGTGCCTTGGATGCGGTAGGTCTTGCCGAACTCCACGTTGCGGGCGAGCGGGGATGTATCGCACATGGCTGCTGCGGCCGGTGCTGGCTGGTCGCGCAGCATCCAGTCTTGCCAGGCCGCGACCTTGTCTCTGCTGCACCAGATTGCCTTGGATTTTTCTGTCGAGTCCGGCCCGAGGATGGGGTAGAGGAACATGTAGATCGTCACGTTGTCGATCTTTTGCAGATCGCGCTCAAAGCGTTTGCAATAGCCGCAGTTTGGGTCTTCAAAGACGGCCAGCTTGCGCGAGCCGTTGCCCCGCACAATGGTGAAAGCGTCTTTGAGGGGCAGGCTGCTGAACTTGATGGCGGTGAGCTTGTTGATCCGCTCCTCGGTCAAGTTGCGCAGTCCTTTGGTCTCGTAGAGGTTGCCTTGGATCAGGTAGTTGCCCTTGGCATCGGTGTAGTAAATCTCGACGCCATTGGCCCGGACCTCATACGAGCCGGGGATGCCGGCCGGGCGCACTTCGTCAATGGACTTCAGCTGAGGCACCCGTTTGGCAATGGCCTCGCGAATGGCGGCCTCCTGGGCGAGGGCACCCGTGGCAAAGGCGGCGAACGCCAGGCCCACGGTGGCAAACAAACGGGGGAAGTGCATAAACAAAATTTCCGGAAAGTGTGAAAAGACGGGGCGAACCCGGGCGCTCACAGGCCCATGGCCTGCCGGGCAACCCAGTGTTTGAGCGGGGCGCAACTGTCAAAGCCGCGCATGCCCCAGCTGCGGGCTTTTTCCGCCCAAGCGTGGGGGTGGGCAAACAGCTGTTGCAGGGAGTTGCCACTGCCACCCACGACGGCGAATGCCGCCTTGCGGGCCCGCTCGTAGCGGCGCAGCAAGCGCATATCGTCCACAGGGCGCCAGTAGCCACGGGTGTCGAGCACCTGCACCAGTTCGGCCACATCACCCAAACCGAGGTTCAGGCCTTGGCCCGCCAATGGGTGCACGTTGTGAGCCGCGTCGCCAGCCAATACCCAGGCGCGCCGAAGGCCGTCCGGGGTGGTTGTACCGGTCCAGCGGGTGGCGACGGCATGCTGCAAGGTCCAGCTCGCGCGGGGGCTGACCAGGCGCAGGGTACCCACCGCCATGCGGGTGGCCGTTTGCAGGGCGTTGGTGAATTCCAGGTCGGTGTGTTGCATCAGGGCTTGTGCGCGCTCTGGGGACACTGACCACACCAGGGCGTGAAAGTTCCCCTCCGG
>JAIXVK010000279.1 GCA_027483085.1 Comamonadaceae bacterium
ACCTTTGCCACGGTGCCCCGTAGCAAAGGAACGAGTACAAAAACCCGAAAATATTAGCGGGAATACAATTCAACGATCAGCGATTCGTTGATGTCAGCACCGAACTGGTCGCGGTCAGGAACAGTTTTAAATGTGCCTTCAGCCTTCTCAACGCTCACTTCCACCCATGCTGGCAAGCCAACTTGCTGGGCCAATTGGAGAGCTTCAACGATACGGTTTTGCTTTTTGGACTTATCGCGAACAGCGATGACGTCACCAGCCTTTACCATGTAAGAAGGAATGTTCACAGGCGCGCCGTTCACGGTCATCGCTTTGTGAGACACCAGCTGACGCGCTTCTGCACGTGTAGAACCGAAGCCCATACGGTAAACCACGTTATCCAAACGGGACTCCAGCAAAACCATCAGGTTCGCGCCTGTGTTTCCGCGACGACGGTCGGCTTCAGCAAAATAACGGCGGAACTGACGCTCCAAAACGCCGTACATGCGTTTGACTTTTTGCTTTTCGCGCAATTGCAAACCGTAATCAGAGGTACGTGCACCAGAAGTGCGGCCGTGTTGACCTGGTTTGGAGTCGAATTTAGCCTTGTCTGCGATAGAGCGACGAGCGCTCTTCAGAAACAGGTCCGTGCCTTCACGGCGAGATAGTTTGGCCTTGGGGCCGAGGTAACGTGCCACTTGAACTTCCTTTTATGTCATCTGACGCGTAGAAACGCGCAAGCCACCAACAAAAGTTGGTGGCGGTGGGCTTGGTTGAGATTAGATACGACGGCGCTTTTGAGGGCGGCAACCGTTGTGCGGCACAGGGGTAACGTCTGCAATCATGTTGATGCGGATACCCAATGCTGCCAAGGCACGAACCGAAGACTCACGACCTGGGCCTGGGCCCTTGATCTCGACGTCGAGGTTCTTAATGCCTTGTTCCAGAGCTGCACGACCAGCCACTTCAGACGCTACTTGCGCAGCGAACGGAGTGGATTTACGCGAACCCTTGAAACCCTGACCACCGGACGAGGCCCAGGACAAAGCGTTGCCTTGACGGTCCGTAATGGTGATGATGGTGTTGTTGAACGAAGCGTGCACGTGTGCAATGCCGTCAGCAACGTTCTTGCGAACCTTTTTGCGAACACGTTGTGCTGCGTTATTAGCGGGAGCCTTTGCCATAGTGGTCTCTCAATCCCTATTATTTCTTCAAAGACGCAGCAGCCTTACGTGGGCCTTTGCGTGTACGTGCGTTGGTACGTGTGCGCTGACCGCGCATCGGCAAACCGCGGCGGTGACGGAATCCACGATAGCAACCGATGTCCATCAAACGCTTGATGTTCATCGTTGTTTCGCGGCGTAGATCGCCTTCGATTGTAAACTGAGCGATCTGGTCGCGGATCTTCTCAAGATCGGAGTCAGTCAAATCTTTGACCTTCTTCGAATAAGCGATGCCACAAGCTTCGCAGATCTTGCGTGCGCGGGTGCGTCCAATACCAAAGATGGCAGTCAAGCCAATTTCAGAATGTTGGTGCGGCGGAATGTTGATGCCAGCAATACGTGCCATTTTCGTCCTCTAAAACTCTTGCAATTAACCCTGACGCTGCTTGTGACGTGGATCTGTACAGATCACACGCACAACGCCTTTGCGTCGGATGATTTTGCAGTTGCGGCAAATTTTCTTGACCGAAGCCGAAACTTTCATTTTCTTCTCCTAAAACTCTTCGCCAAGTCCCGACTTTGAATCGCGCGGAACAAGCGCTATAACTTGATACTAAAACATCTACCGTTCCAGCCAGGCTGGTCAGGCTTCATTTCAACTATGAACTACCTGACTCAAGACGCCTTGAAGTTCGCCTTTTTCAGCAGTGACTCGTATTGCTGGGACATCATGTAGTTCTGGACTTGAGCCATGAAATCCATAGTGACCACAACAATAATCATTAACGAGGTTCCACCGAAATAAAACGGGACGTTGTACTTCAGGATCAAGAACTCCGGCAACAAACACACAAAGGTAATGTAGATCGCACCAGCCAGCGTCAACCGTACCAAAATCTTGTCGATGTACTTTGCAGTCTGATCACCAGGACGGATCCCGGGGATAAACGCTCCGCTCTTCTTCAAGTTATCTGCCGTCTCACGGCTGTTAAAAACAAGCGCTGTGTAGAAGAAGCAGAAGAATACGATGGCAGCCGCATACAACATTACATAGACAGGCTGACCAGGGCTCAATGTCGCCGCGATATCTTTGAGCCACCGCATCGATTCACCTGAACTAAACCAGTTTGCAATCGTTGCGGGCAGCAAAATGATCGAAGAAGCAAAAATCGGAGGAATAACGCCCGCCATATTCAGCTTCAAAGGCAAATGGGACGACTGACCACCGTAAACCTTGTTGCCGACTTGGCGGCGCGCATAGTTCACAAGAATCTTCCGTTGCCCACGCTCTACGAACACCACAAAGTAGGTAACTAATGCAACAACCACAACGATAAGCATTGCAACGATCGGGCCCATGGAGCCTGTACGGACAAGCTCAAGAAGACCACCTACGGCACTTGGCAAACCTGCAGCGATCCCACCGAAGATCAGAATCGAAATTCCGTTCCCCAGCCCACGCTCAGTGATTTGCTCACCCAACCACATCAAGAACATGGTTCCTGCTGTTAAGGTCACTACCGTAGTCATTCGAAAGCCAAAGCCAGGCGAAATGACCAATCCTGCAGACGCTTCCAACGCCACCGCAATGCCCAAGGACTGGAATAACGCCAACCCTAAAGTGCCGTAGCGGGTGTACTGGGTAATCTTACGACGACCACCTTCGCCCTCTTTCTTCAACTGCTCAAACGCAGGCAACACGTAAGTGAGCAACTGCATGATGATCGAAGCAGAGATATAGGGCATGATGCCCAGAGCGAAAATTGTGAAGCGCGACAAAGCTCCGCCGGAAAACATATTGAATAGACTCAATATGCCGCCTTGCTGACCCTTGAATAACTGCTGCAATTGGGCCGGATCAATACCGGGGACAGGTATGTGTGCCCCCAAGCGGTAGACCACGAGCGCCAACAACAAGAAAACAAGCCGGCGACGGAGGTCACCGAACTTGCCTGCCTTGGCTGTTTGTGCTGCGTTTGTAGCCACTAGTTACTTTCGCGTGCTAATTAAGCGACTGCGCCGCCGGCAGCTTCAATTGCAGCCTTGGCTGCAGCTGTAGCACCGATTCCGCTTAGCTTAACGGCTTTAGTAATGGCACCAGTATTGATGACTTTCACCACCTTGGCCAATTCACCAACAGCGCCAGCTTGCTTCAGAGCCACCAAGTTGACTTCTTCCAAGCCAAGGGCTTCCAAAGCGGTCAAAGTGATCTCTGCATTGAACTTCAAGAGATGAGACTTGAAGCCACGCTTAGGCAAACGGCGATGCATAGGCATCTGACCGCCTTCGAAACCAACTTTGTGGTATCCGCCAGAACGTGACTTCTGACCTTTGTGACCGCGACCAGCAGTCTTACCAAGGCCAGAACCAATGCCGCGACCGACGCGACGCTTAGCGTGCTTGGCACCTTCAGCGGGCTTGATGTTATTCAGTTCCATCATCAACCTCTTAAAGCACCTTGACCAGGTAGCTGATCTTGTTAATCATGCCGCGCACTGCTGGCGTGTCTTGCAACTCGCTAACACTGTTGAGCTTGCGCAGACCCAAGCCGCGCACAGTGGCGCGATGGGACTCTTTGGTACCAATTGGGCTACGCACCAATTGGATCTTCACAGTTTGTTGTGTAGTCATTTGAAGTCCTCGATTAAGCGAAGATCTCTTCAACCGTCTTGCCACGCTTGGCTGCTACTTCAGCTGGTGTCGTCGACACAGACAAAGCATCCAAGGTTGCACGAACCATGTTGTAAGGGTTGGAAGAGCCGTGGCTCTTGGCTACGATGTCAGTGATACCCACGACTTCGAAAACAGCACGCATTGGACCGCCGGCGATGATGCCCGTACCCTTTGGTGCTGGAGCCATCATCACGCTTGCTGCGCCATGGTGACCCATCACTTTGTGATGGATCGAACCATTCTTCAACGTTACCTTGATCATGTTACGGCGAGCTTCTTCCATGGCTTTCTGCACTGCTGCAGGCACTTCCTTGGACTTACCCTTACCCATACCAATACGACCATCACCGTCACCAACCACAGTCAGAGCAGCGAAACCGAGAATACGGCCGCCTTTCACGACTTTGGTCACGCGGTTGATCGCGATCATCTTTTCGCGCAGACCGTCCTCTGGACCCTCGGCCTTACCTTGCATTTTTGCTTGAACTTTAGCCATCTTAATTTCCGATCTGCTTAGAACTGCAAGCCAGCTTCACGCGCGGCATCAGCCAACGCCTTGACGCGACCGTGGTAGGCGAAACCGGAACGGTCAAACGCCACCTTTTCAACGCCAGCTGCCTTCGCTTTTTCAGCGACGCGCTTACCGATGATTTGTGCTGCTGCGACGTTTCCGCCCTTGCCAGTTGCACCCAGGGACTTGCGAACTTCTGCTTCAGCAGTCGATGCGCAGGCAATCACTTTGCCGCCGTCGCCGGAGATAACGCTGGCATAGATGTGCAGGTTTGTACGTGTAACAGTCAAACGTGCGACGCCTTGCGTTGCAATACGGATGCGGGTCTGACGTGCCCGACGAAGACGCTGCTCTTTTTTGGTCAACATGATGCAGCTCCTTATTTCTTCTTCGTTTCTTTGATCGTGATCTTCTCATCCGCATAACGGATGCCCTTACCCTTGTAGGGCTCAGGTGGGCGAATAGCACGGATCTCAGCGGCGATCTGACCCACACGTTGGCGGTCAGCACCTTTGATCAAGATTTCAGTAGGTGTAGGTGTAGCCACAGAAATGCCGGAAGGCATTTCGAGGTTCACAGGGTGCGAGTAACCAACAGCCAAGTTCAACTTGGTGCCTGTTGCTTGCGCCTTGTAACCCACACCAATCAGGCTCAGCTTACGCTCGAAGCCTTTGGTAACGCCAACGACCATGTTGTTGACCAACTGGCGAAAGGTGCCAGTCATTGCGTCAGCTTCACGAGAGTCGTTTGCGGGTTTGAAGCTGAGCTTGCCAGCTTCATTTTGGATATTCACCAGGCTGTTTTGAGCCAATTGCAGGGTGCCGCCAGTACCTTTCACGCTGATTTGACCAGCTTGAATGGACACTTCAACACCTGCAGGAACGGTGACGGGGAGTTTGCCTACGCGGGACATTCTTTATTACTCCTGTAGCGTTAAGCGACGTAGCACAGCACTTCGCCACCGACACCGGAAGCGCGCGCTTTGCGATCTGTCATAACACCCTTGGGTGTAGTCACGATAGCAACACCCAAGCCGTTTTGGACTTGAGGAATTGCTTCGCTGCCGCGGTAAACGCGCAGGCCAGGACGGCTCACACGCTCAATACGTTCGATCACAGGGCGACCGGCGTAATATTTCAAGGCGATTTGCAACTCGGCTTTGCCACCTTCGGTGGAAACCTTGAAGCCATCAATGTAGCCTTCTTCTTTCAACACTTGTGCAATTGCGATCTTCACTTTGGAAGAAGGCACGGACACTGTTGTCTTCGCAACCATTTGTGCATTGCGAATGCGTGTCAACAGGTCGGCGATTGGATCACTCATACTCATGTTCAGTTCTCCTATCGCTTACCAGCTGGCCTTGACAATGCCGGGGATCTCGCCAGCAAATGCCATTTCACGGATCTTCGCGCGAGCCAGACCGAAGTGCTGGAACGTCCCACGGGGACGACCCGTGATGGAGCAGCGGTTACGCTGGCGAGTGGGGTTTGCATTACGGGGCAACTTTTGCAGACCCAGACGGGCTGCAGCACGCTCTTCGTCAGAACGTTTTGCGTCACCAGCGATAGCCTTCAGTTCCGCATATTTCTTAGCGTACTTAGCAGCCAACTTGTCGCGCTTGAGCTCGCGCTCGATTAAAGCCATTTTAGCCACAGGTCACCTCAGTTCTTGAACGGGAAGCGGAAGCCAGCGAGCAGTGCCTTGCACTCTTCGTCTGTCTTAGCCGTCGTGGTGATGCTGATATTGAGGCCGCGCAAGGCATCAACCTTGTCATATTCAATCTCAGGGAAAATGATCTGCTCTTTGACGCCGATGTTGTAGTTACCACGGCCATCAAAAGCGCGACCAGAAATACCACGGAAGTCACGAACTCGGGGCAAAGCCACGGTCACGAAACGGTCCAGGAATTCATACATCTGAACGCCACGCAGAGTCACCATGCAACCGATAGCCTGGCCTTCGCGGATTTTGAAACCAGCGATAGCTTTCTTGGACTTGGTCACCACGGGCTTCTGGCCTGCGATCTTGGTCAGGTCGGACACAGCGTGATCCATGACCTTCTTGTCGGCAACGGCTTCGCTCACACCCATGTTCAGGGTGATTTTGGTCAAACGTGGCACTTGCATGGGCGAGGTGTAGCCAAACTTGGCTGTCAACTCAGGCGCCACTTTTTCGCGGTAGTGTTGTTGTAGACGTGCCATGTTTATGCCACCTTGATTTCTTCGCCGCTGGACTTGTAAACGCGAACGCGTTTGCCGTCAGCCAGCACCTTGATACCAACACGGTCAGCCTTGCCGGTTGCCGCATTGAAGATGGCAACGTTGGACTGGTGAATAGGCATGGTTTTTTCAACGATGCCGCCGGTTGTGCCCTTCATAGGGTTTGGCTTGGTGTGCTTTTTCACCAAGTTGATGCCCTCGACGACTACGTGAGAGTCGTCAGCGCGCAAGGAGATCACTCCGCGCTTACCCTTATCGCGACCTGCGATAACGATGACTTCGTCGCCTTTACGAATCTTGTTCATGGCGGGTCCTTACAAAACTTCAGGAGCCAAGGACACGATCTTCATGAACTTTTCAGTGCGCAGTTCGCGAGTCACTGGTCCGAAGATGCGGGTGCCGATAGGCTCCAACTTGGCGTTGAGCAACACAGCTGCGTTGCCGTCGAATTTCACCAAAGAACCGTCGCCACGGCGGATGCCCTTGGCAGTACGAACTACTACAGCACTATAGACTTCGCCTTTTTTGACGCGTCCACGTGGAGCAGCTTCTTTGATGGAAACTTTGATGATGTCGCCGACGCTTGCATAGCGACGCTTCGACCCGCCCAGCACCTTGATGCAGAGAACGGATTTCGCGCCGGTGTTGTCGGCAACTTCCAGTCGAGATTCAGTTTGGATCATTTCATTATTCCCAACTTGCACCTGGAGCTGCTTTGCCACACTGGCAACTACAAAACCAAGTCAGTCTTGGGCCCGCTATCCGTCGCACAAACCACTTGCACGATTTCTATTTGGGCAGAACCTTCAGCTTTTTCAAGCGAAGCCCACTATTGTGCCAGTCCTTAAACCGGCAGTCAACTACTTTTAAACCGGAATTTCCATGTATTGGCGTGCCAAGGCTACAAATTCTTGGCATTCCGACGAAATTCCGGTCTCCTCTTCGAGGATTTCAGCAACCTTCACTGCAACCGACGCCGCTAATCGGGCATCCAAAAACA
>JAIXVK010000176.1 GCA_027483085.1 Comamonadaceae bacterium
GAAATGGTGGGCAATCGCCTGCTGGTAGATAAAGCTTAACGAGGGAACTTTATGGAAATCGCAATTCTTCTTCTGGTCGTCGCTATTATTTTTGTGACGCGGTCCGTCAAAGTCGTGCCACAGCAGCATGCCTGGGTGATTGAACGCTTGGGCAAATACCACGGCACCCTGACACCCGGCCTGAACTTTCTGGTGCCTTTTGTCGATCGCGTGGCCTACAAGCATGTGCTCAAAGAAATCCCGCTCGACATCGCGAGCCAGGTCTGTATCACCAAAGACAACACCCAGCTGCAAGTCGACGGCATTCTGTACTTTCAAGTCACCGATGCCATGCGCGCCAGTTACGGGTCGAGCAATTACATCATTGCCATTTCCCAACTGGCTCAAACATCCTTGCGCTCAGTCATCGGCAAGTTGGAGTTGGACAAAACATTCGAAGAGCGCGACATCATCAACGCCCAAGTGGTCGCAGCCATCGATGAGGCGGCTCTCAACTGGGGGGTGAAGGTGCTCCGCTATGAAATCAAAGATCTCACGCCACCCAAAGAAATTTTGCACGCTATGCAGGCCCAGATCACCGCAGAGCGTGAAAAACGCGCGCTGATTGCCGCCTCTGAAGGCCGCCGCCAAGAGCAAATCAATATTGCAACCGGTGAGCGCGAGGCATTCATTGCCCGCTCAGAGGGCGAAAAGCAGGCGGCCATTAACAGCGCCCAAGGTGAAGCGGCCTCCATCACTGCAGTGGCAGAAGCAACGGCCAACGCCATCGAGCGTATTGCCGCGGCCATTCGTCAACCGGGCGGCGAGCAAGCGGTGCAACTCAAAGTCGCCGAACGGGCTGTCGACGCTTACGCCAAAGTGGCCGCGGACGCTACCACCACGCTAATCATCCCCGGCAATATGAGCGAAGTGTCAGGCCTGATTGCGACGGCCATGAAAATGGTGCAATCCAGCAAGTAAACAAAACTAACGGGCAACAAAAAAGCCCGTAGTGCAAAACACTACGGGCTATCTGTTTCTGGCGGAGCAGGCGGGATTCGAACCCGCGGTGGGTATTACCCCACGCACGCTTTCCAGGCGTGTGACTTAAACCGCTCATCCACCGCTCCAGAGCCTCGTATTCTAGCCCGTTATTTTGGGCATTCCGACTACTCGAGGAAACTTTTTAGAAAAAACTGCGTTTCAGCCGAACGCTTGGGCGTCATTGGCGCTCTTGCGCCGCATGCACGCCCTGCAACACATCCGCTACCGCACGGCTGACGGTTGCCTCAACGTCTTCCATGACGCCGGGCAACAATATCTGCAGACGCGTCTGCAAACTCTGCTGCAAAGCGTCTTGCACCACCTGCTCCAAAACAGGGGCTAACTGCACCATCACTTTGGCAATCAGATCTTCATCCGTCGTCACGGAAGCCTCTGGCTCCACGAACGTTGAAGCGACAACTGGCGCCAGCACCTCTTCCTCAGGTAGCAGGGGAATTTCAGCGGATTCCGCGGCTGGCGCGGGGTGCTTCACTACCTCGGTCAGGGTCGGCAAAAAACGGGGGGGGTGTTTGGGTGCCTGCATCACTCAGCGCCTTTCAGCTTCAGGTCATGCCGTTGGATCGCATAGCCCTGCTGCACATATTGCTTCCAACGAAGACGGGCCGTGGCGCGGTCTTCCTCATCCACAGACACGACCTCGATTACCCGGTCAAACACATCAAAGCCCTCGGGCATTTCATGGGTCAGGTTGACCAACACGCCATGGCTCGACAAAGCGGGATGGACTTTGGATGTCAGCACAACCGGGCAACGCAGATCCGGCGACGCACCGTTGTCGACACCATGCACCAGGAAATCGGTTGGCGAGGTTGCCCACAAACTGGCATCCAGATATTGCACTTGGGCAGGAACGGCGAGCACCGTCAAACGCGCCCCTCGGGCGACGGCCTTTCTAAGCAGGCGCCCCACGTACTCCAGCTTGTTCGGGGCCCCGAAATGAAAGGCAACATCTGTCACTTACCGGCAACCTGACTCAGCACAAACTCCACCAGCAGGGGCACGGGCCGTCCAGTAGCGCCCTTGGCGGCCCCGCCTTTCCAGGCGGTGCCCGCGATGTCCAAATGCGCCCAGTCAAACTTCTCGGTAAAGCGCTGGAGGAACTTGGCAGCCGTAATTGCACCACCTGCACGACCCGCCACGTTGGCCACATCCGCAAAATTGGTTTTCAAGCCATCCGCATAGTCCTCATCGAGGGGCAGCTGCCAGCACAAGTCACCACTGGACTCACCGGCTTTGAAAAGCGCATCCGCCAGCGCCGGCTTGCTGGAAAACAGGCCGCTTCGGACCCCACCAAGCGCGACCATGCACGCCCCGGTCAAGGTCGCAATATCGACCACTGCGCTCGGCTTAAAGCGCTCTGCATAGGTCAGTGCATCACACAGTACCAGCCGGCCTTCGGCATCGGTGTTCAGAATTTCGATCGTCTGGCCGCTCATGCTGGTCACCACGTCGCCAGGCTTAA
>JAIXVK010000414.1 GCA_027483085.1 Comamonadaceae bacterium
AGTTTCAATCGGGAAGACTGGTGGGAACCAATGGGCTTCCAGTTGATTGGACCTCTGTGCGGTTCCTGTCAAAAATTCCTTCTTGGGAAACCGTATCGGTGAACAAGGCTCCCGTCTATATGCGGTCCAGAAGCGAGTTGCCGAGCTATCTCTCGAACATTGAGGAGCCCTTGAAGCTCACACATATAGTGATTTCCGCTGATGGCACTCTTCGGTTGCCTTTCTCTTTGACAGAAGCTATGCCCCCGTCTTCGCTGAAAAATTACACTTGGTTCCGTGAGCAAGTCGGTGTGGATAGCCCGCACGCTGTTTTGCCGGAGAGTTGGTTTGCAGTTGCCAAAGAGAATGGGGAAGAACGAGTGGTTTTTTCCCGGCAATGCGTGAGCGCGCAAATGTGTTTTCAGTTTCTCCAATGGCCTCTGCGCGGAGCGGGGCAATGAATAGCCGGTTTTTGAATCGAAATGTGACTTTCGTGGTCCTGTTGGGCTTAGCTTGGGTGCCGCGGGTCTCAGCCGAGTTGCTGACCTCTAAGCAACTTGATAGTGCGCCACCGTCTAGAGTTGTTTCCGGGGCAGTTCAGGCAGGCGAGCTGTTGAGTGATTGGGTACTTCGCAATGTGCCTGCAATGCCAAATTCGTATGCCTTGCATTGGTTGGTTGCGGCGGAGAGGGGCCCGCAACTGGCCTTGCGCAACGCAGTGGGTTCAGGCTTGCGCATCGCTACCTCGGGTGAAACGGGTGGTGCCGGGGCTTGGCGTGTGTTGGAGTCACTTCCAGTCACGGGGCGCGTGCCGCTTGCCAGTTCCGATGGATATTGGTTGCAAGTCTCACCACAGTTTGACCCGGTGCTGGGCGATCGTGACCATGTTCGTTGGTTTCGCGAACCTAGCTCCGTCGGGGTGATGGGGCACGACGGGCAGGTCTGCCTTGTGACGCATCAGCCGCTTTCGCAACTACGGCAGTATGTTCGCGCTTGTATTGCTGCCGAATTGCCTGTTGATACGGTTTGGGTCGTCCAGCCGGATGGCCGGGTGACCAAGGTTGCCTTTGCTGAATGGAATGCTGAACAAGATATCGAGTTGGCACCTGGTGCGTGGGTTTGGGCTCCCGGCCGTGGCGCTGTGGGTGAAGGCACCTCCGCCAACCTCGCGCGGTTTTTGGCGACCCAGCCACCGGCTGAAAATATCTGGCCTGAGAAGCCTAGGTTTGAGCCCGCTGCGCTCCTAGAAAAACGTGTGATCACCAAGCCGCAGTTGACGGCAAGTGATTGGGGGGAAATCGGCTTGTTGCAAACGCCGACGGCACGAATGGCGCCAGCCGGGAGTGTCAGGACCCATTTTTCAGGTTCGTATCCGTATACGCGTGGAACCGTCATGCTGCAACCATTCGATGGAATGGAAGCAGGTTTCAGATACACCGACATCGCAAATCGTTTGTACGGAGAGTCCATTGCAGGCGATCAGACGTACAAAGATAAATCGATCGACGTGAAGCTGCGGCTTCTTCAAGAAAGCGCAAATCTGCCTGAGCTGGCGGTCGGTATGCGTGATGTCGGTGGTACCGGCTTATTCTCCGGCGAGTATTTGGTTGCCAACAAGCGCTGGGGCGCCTGGGATGCTAGTTTGGGGTTGGGTTGGGGCTATCTGGGGGGACGGGGTGATATCCAGTCGCCTCTCGGGTTTTTGGGTAATTCCTTCAAGAAGCGATCTACCTTCAGCGGTGGATCTGGTGGCGAAACCAATGAACAGAATCTGTTTCGTGGTGACGCATCGGTTTTCGGGGGCATCCAGTGGAGTTCTCCCACAGGAAAATGGGTGCTCAAAGCCGAATATGAGGGAAACAACTACGCCTCAGAGCCGCTGGGTGGACGTGAGAAACAAGACTCCCCATTCAATTTCGGAATGGTCTATCGTTATTCCCCCAATGTAGATTTATCTGCCGGCTACGAACGCGGTAATCGCGTGATGTTCGGCTTGACGCTCCATTTTGGACTGCATCAGCTGGAGATGCCAAAGTTCCTAGACCGACCTTTGCCCCCTTTGGCTGCCAAGCCCCTGCTGCCAGCGGAGCCGCTGAACTGGTCAGCGATTGCCACTGAAATCAACGCTCAAACGGGCTGGACTGTCCGCGCGCTTTCGATCCAGGGGCATCGCCTCGTTTTGTCCGCGGAGTCAGATGGCGCAATCTTTTTGAAAGAGCGGGTCGAAAAGGCCATTCGTGTATTGCACCACCGAGCACCCGCAGCCGTGAGACACTTTTCCTTCGAGTTGAGCGAACGCGGCTTGGCCATGATGGGGCTTGATATCGATCGCGCCGAATGGTTGACCCAGCAAACTCAGGCTCAAGCGCCGGCTTTAACGCTGCTGGCCCTTCAAGCGCGTGCTTCGACTGCGCGGATGGCCCCCGTCAGCGCGAGCGATGAAAGCGATGGGTTTCTCTCCGATAAGAGCGCCTCGAGTTTCGCGGTGGTTCCGAGTTACAGCCAAAGTTTTGGGGGCCCCGACGGCTTTGTTCTTTACCGTGCAGGGGTATCTGCCAAGTTCGAGCAGCGCTTGACTCCGACAACGTGGCTTAGCGCAACCCTGAATGGTCGAGCTTTCGACAACTACGATACCTTCGTATACAACGCGCCCAGCAATCTACCGCGGGTGCGCACAGACGTTCGACGCTATGTAACGTCTTCTAGGGTGACCCTTCCTGAGTTGCAGGTTACGCATGTCGAAGATTTCGGTGGCGGGCACTATGCCAGCGTTTACGGAGGCTTTCTGGAGTCTATGTACGCGGGCGTCGGCGGTGAGTGGTTGTACCGGCCATGGCAAAGTAACTTTGCTTTTGGCGTGGATGTCAACCGCGTGCGACAGAGAGGCTTTTCGCAGGATTTTGCGCTTAGGGACTATCAAGTAAACACCGGTCATGCGACGGCGTATTGGGATACCGGCTGGAATGGACTGCGGGCCAAGTTGCAGGTGGGCCAGTATTTGGCAGGGGATGTTGGTGCCACCTTGGACTTGCATCGTGTTTTTGCCAATGGCACGACCATTGGTGCATGGGCTACCAAAACCAACGTGTCTGCTGAGCAGTTTGGCGAGGGCAGCTTCGACAAGGGCATTTACGTCACGATCCCGATTGATCTGCTCCTTCCGAAAACCAGCTCTGGAACTGCCAACGTAGTCTGGTCACCTCTCACCCGGGATGGCGGCGCCCGTTTAGCCAGGAGTGTGGGGCTGTTCGACTTGACATCCCAGCGCGATGCACGCGCCATGCAATGGGTGTCTGACCCCACAACACGCCAAAAAAATCGTTTCCGCTTTGGCGAAGATCTCTCGCTCATTGAGAGTGATCCCGTGAATTCATGGGGTCAAGTGGGTGGCGCTGCCAAACAATTTGGTCAACGTGTGTCCGGTGTTCCGGCATCTGCTTGGGCTACGGGTGTCGCTGGCGTGATGCTCTCTGGTTTTGCAGATACCGAGTTAAAGAATTGGGCAGCCAATCATCAAGGCGGCGGCTGGGAGCGTGCTGCGAAGCTGAGCAATGCAATGCCGATAGCACTAACCCTTGGTACTGGCGCTCTGGCGACGGGTCTCGCGGGCGATAGCGCTGCGGACACTGCGCGCTCCTCTCTCATGGCTGCCGGTGTGACCTTGGGCGCCAACACCGTCTTGAAATATGCGGTCGGCAGGTCTCGCCCTAAAGACGGGCTAGGGGCATCCGATTTCCAAGGCGGAACAGCGAACGCCGGTCAATCAAGCTTCGCATCCAACCATGTGGCAACCACTTTTGCGCTGATCACGCCTTTTGCCCAAAGGTACGACCAACCGGGCTTATATGCGTTGGCTGCAACCAGTGCTCTTGGTCGTATACAGCAGGGGGAGCATTGGTTTTCGGATACGGTTGCAGGCGCGTTCCTGGGCTACGCCATCGGATCTTTGATGCCAAGCTTGTCTGCGCAAAAGCCAAAGGGTTGGCAGGCGGATGTCAGCCCGCAATACATCGGCGCCACTAAGCGCTTTTAACGGCTGAT
>JAIXVK010000199.1 GCA_027483085.1 Comamonadaceae bacterium
AGTCGATCACGATCAAGCCACCCAAGTCGCGCAGGCGCATCTGGCGGGCCACTTCGTCAGCGGCTTCCAGGTTGGTGCGGGTGGCGGTCTCTTCGATGTCGCCGCCCTTGATGGCGCGGGCCGAGTTCACGTCCACCGACACCAGTGCTTCGGTGTGGTCGATCACGATTGCGCCGCCGGAAGGCAGGGTCACGGTGCGGGCGTAGGCGGATTCGATTTGGTGTTCGATCTGGAAGCGGCTGAACAACGGCGCGTCGTCACGGTAGCGCTTTACGCGGGCAGCATGCTCAGGCATCACGTGGGCCATGAACTGCTGAGCCTGCTCGTACACGTCGTCAGTGTCGATCAGGATGTCGCCGATGTCGTTGTTGAAGTAGTCGCGGATCGCGCGGATCACCAGGCTGGATTCCTGGTAAATCAGGAAAGCACCCTTGGCACCCTTGGCGGCGCCGTCGATGGCACCCCAGAGTTTCAACAGGTAGTTCAGGTCCCACTGCAGTTCGGGCGCGCTGCGGCCGATACCGGCTGTGCGGGCGATGATGGACATGCCGTTGGGGTATTCCAACTGGTCCATGTTCTCTTTGAGCTCAGCACGGTCGTCGCCCTCGATACGGCGGCTGACGCCACCGCCACGGGGGTTATTGGGCATCAGCACCACGTAGCGGCCGGCCAGAGAGATGAAGGTGGTCAGGGCTGCGCCCTTGTTGCCACGCTCTTCTTTTTCGACCTGAACCAGCAGTTCCTGGCCTTCGCGGATCGCGTCCTGGATGCGGGCATTGCTCGCAGACACGCCTTGCTGGAAATACTGCTTCGAGATTTCCTTGAAAGGCAGGAAGCCGTGGCGGTCTTCACCGTAGTCCACAAAACAGGCTTCCAGGGAGGGCTCTACGCGGGTAACGACCGCTTTGTAGATGTTGCCTTTGCGTTGTTCGCGGCCTTCAATTTCGATTTCGTAGTCGAGGAGTTTTTGTCCGTCGACGATGGCCAAGCGGCGTTCTTCAGCCTGCGTGGCGTTGATCAGCATCCGTTTCATGGATTGCATCCTTCTTCAATTAGTACATGCCCGGTGGGGGCTCACGAAGTCGGACTGACGAATTGAAGTGAGGAGGAATTGCCGGAGAACTTCAGGTCACACGAGGTGTCGAAGCGTAGGCGCGTGGATGGGGACGAGGGAATGCGTTTGTGAACTCGCTACAAAAATGCTAGCTGGTTGCGCAGGTAGTACCGGGGCTGCAGGCCGATTTGTGCCACCAAACGGGGCGTAAACGCTCCGCAGGCACAAGGTGATCAGGCTTAGCAACACAAACATCTCGTTTCATTCCGCCCGCCAACCGTGGGTTGGCAGACTTGGGGTATTCCGTATCAGGGTTTCAATTCGTCGGCTTGACCGTGTGGTGTCGCTGCCATCACAGGCAGGTGGCGTGTGATTTACAGCTGGCGCCAAACGGGGACTTCGACCTTCCAGCGCTGCGTTTAGTGGGGTGTGGACTAAACTCCAGACAAATCAACCACTTACGGCGCGTCGCTAGTGAAACACATTATAGGGGGCAAAGAGCCCTCAACGGCCCCCCTGGCCAACACCCAAGTCAAATCCGTGACGGTGGATGAAGACAGCGCTGGCCAGCGCCTCGACAACTTTCTGATGCGGGAGCTCAAGGGCGTCCCCAAGACCCACGTTTACCGCATCATCCGCAGCGGCGAAGTCCGCGTAAACAAAGGCCGCGCCAGCGCCGACACCCGGATTGCCGCGGGCGATGTCATTCGCCTGCCACCGGTGCGCACGTCCGAGCGTGCAGAACAGAAGTCAGCTGCGATGGCCGAGCAGGCTCACCGCTTTGTGCCGGCCAAGGACTTTCCGGTGCTGTTTGAAGATGACCATTTTCTGGCGGTGAACAAACCGGCAGGCGTGGCGGTGCATGGCGGTTCAGGGGTGAGTTTTGGCGTGATTGAGCAATTGCGCATGGCACGCCCCAAGGCGACGTTCTTGGAGCTGGTGCACCGGCTGGACCGGGAAACCAGCGGCATTCTGCTGGTCGCCAAGAAACGCAGCGCCCTGAAAAATTTGCAAGACCAATTCCGCGAGCGCGAAACTGGCAAAACCTATCTGGCTCTGGTGGCAGGGCAGTGGCCGGCTAATAAGAAAGTCTTGGACAAGTCTTTGCAGAAATACCTGCTGCCGGATGGCGAGCGCCGTGTCCGCGTGGTGGCTAAAGACCATGCGGACGCTATGCCGTCCTTGAGTTTGGTCAAGGTGCATTCGGTCACGCCCCCGGCTTGCGTTGCGCAAACGCCGCAGAAAAAGGCCTATTCCTTGTTGGAGGTGACGATCAAGACCGGTCGCACCCACCAGATCCGGGTGCACTTGGCCTCGGAAGGCATGGGCATTGTGGGCGATGACAAATATGGGGATTTCGAGCTGAACAAGGCGCTGGCCCGTGACGAAGGGCTCGTCCCGCTCAAGCGCATGTTTTTGCACGCCTGGCGATTCCAGTGCAACCACCCGGCGACCGGTGAGCGCGTGGCCCTGCAGACCGACCTGCCGCCCGAACTTGCCCGTTTTCTGCTGCAGGCCATTCCTGAAGAACCGGGCGCGATGGCACTGGTTCAGGGTTAAATCGAGGCATGAATTCCACCGCTTTCCGCCCCCGCCGTTTTGACCTGATCGCATTCGATTGGGATGGCACTTTGTTTGACTCCACCGCCCTGATCACCCGTTGCATTCAGCTGGCGGTGCAGGATGTAGGTGGCACCGTACCCAGCGACAAGGATGCGTCCTACGTCATAGGCATGGGACTGATGCAAGCATTGGCCCATGCCGCGCCGGATGTGCCGGCTGACAAATACCCGCTGTTAGGTGCACGCTACAAGCACCACTACAGCGTGCACCAGAACGACATCACCCTGTTTACAGGTGTGCTGGAGATGCTGGATCGGCTCAAAGCCCGCCAGCACCTGCTGACAGTTGCCACCGGCAAAAGCCGCGGCGGCCTGAATGAAGCGCTGCGCGATGTGAACCTGCAAGGTATTTTTGATGGCTCCCGCACGGCGGATGAAACCGCCGGCAAGCCCCACCCCCTGATGCTGCAAGAGCTGATGATGGAATTCGGAGTGGAGGCTGACCGGGTACTGATGATCGGCGACACCACTCACGACCTGCAAATGGCAGTGAACGCCGGCTGTGCCAGCGTGGCGGTGAGCTACGGTGCCCACGAGCCTGACAGCTTCGAGGCGCTGGGGCCCTTGGCGATTGCCCACTCCGTGGCGGAGTTGGACGCTTGGTTGCAGGCCAACGCCTGACTTTGACACGCCAGATCAGGAGTCACCATGCCAGACACCCTCCCTGATACACCCGGAATTGCCTTGTGCAATTCTGCTGATTTGGTGGATAGCGGGCTGGCGGTGCCTTTTGATGTGATCTATTGCGGGCAGACTTGTTACGCCTTTGCGATTCGCTATGCGGGCAAGGTGTATGCCTATTTGAATCGTTGCTCGCACGTTCCCATGGAAATGGACTACCAGCCCAACCGGTTCTTTGATTTGACCGGTCATTGGTTGATATGTGCCACCCATGGCGCCATGTACAGCCCCCAAACCGGCATGTGCCGCACGGGCCCGTGCCGAGGCGGGCTGGTCTCGATCGCCTTGTCCGAGGTGGATGGCGTCGTCCACTGGCATACTTCCTCCCATCTCCAACCGGTAGTGTTTTAAATGACGGAACCCCATATGCCGACAGGTATGCCTGAAGATCCAAATATGCCTGTAGCCGGCAATGAGTCTGCGCAAGCAGCTCCTGAAAAGATAGCAATCCCCGCCAAGAACTCTGACGCGGGCTGGGAGCGCGCTACGCTTGAAAAGCTCGCAACCGCAACCTTGGTCGAGCAACGCAGCGCGCGCCGGTGGCGCAATGGCATCCGGATTGCTTGGCTGGTGTTTCTGTCGGTGGTGGTGTGGATGGGCTTGCAACAAAGCGGCGCGCCCGCCGATATCGCCACACCCCACACGGCGGTCGTGAGCATCCGGGGCGAAATTGCGTCAGGCAATGAAGCCAGTGCCGATGTGGTCGTAGCCTCCATGCGCTCAGCCTTTGAAGATCAGGGGGCGAAGGCCGTGGTCTTGTTGATCAACTCCCCCGGCGGCAGCCCGGTGCAAGCCGGCATCATCAACGATGAGATCCGGCGTCTGAAGGCGCTGCATAACAAACCGGTCTACGCAGTGGTCGAAGAGACCTGTGCCTCCGCCGCTTACTACATCGCTGTAGCAGCTGATGAAATCTATGTCGACAAGGCCAGCATCGTTGGCAGCATCGGAGTACTGATGGACGGTTTTGGTTTCACCGGCTTGATGGACAAGCTCGGTGTGGAGCGCCGTTTGATGACGGCAGGGGAAAACAAGGGTTTGCTTGACCCGTTCAGCCCCCAGACCGAGAAGCAACGTGCCTTCGCCCAGTCCATGTTGGACCAGATTCACCAGCAATTCATTGCCGTGGTGAAAGAGGGCCGCGGCAAGCGGCTCACCGAGACCCCAGAGGTATTCAGCGGCCTATTCTGGACCGGTCAGCAGGCGATCGACCTCGGCTTGGCCGACAAGCTGGGCAATATTGATTACGTGGCCCGCGAAGTCGTGAAGGCCGAAGAGATCGTGGACTACACCCGCAAAGAAAACGTGGCCGAGCGGCTAGTCAAGCGTTTTGGTGCCTCGATCGGCGACGGTGCAGTGAAGGCGCTGCGTTCGTTGCCAGCGCTTCACTGAAAGCGGGGCTTAGCGGCCGAGGGCGAACACCGTTGGAGTGGCATTGTCCAAGGCCCAGCCGCTGTGTTTCCAGTGCTTGACCGTCTGGCTATGGGTGCAGGCGGTTGCCAATGTCAGGCCGCTGGAGGTGGCCAGCCGGGTGTTGGTTTGCAACGTTTGCAGCAGGCTCTGCAGCAGGGCGGTGTTGCGGTAGGGCGTCTCGATAAAGATCTGGGTCTGCCCGGATTTGAGCGCCAAGGACTCCAACTCTTTGATGCGCTTGACCCGTTCTGAGGGTTCAGACGGCACATAGCCGACAAACGCAAAGTTCTGGCCGTTCAACCCACTGGCAGCCAAAGCCAATAAAAGCGATACCGGTCCCACCAAGGGCACCACCGGAATCCCCAATTCATGGGCAGCACGCACCACCGACGAGCCCGGGTCGGCAATGGCTGGCATACCCGCTTCGCTGACCAGCCCAACGTCGTGGCCTTGCAGCGCAGCGGCGAGCAGGGGTTTGGCGTCAAAGCCGCCAAGGTGGTCGCCTTTTTTGTGCACCTCCCGGGGGAGCTCCTGGAGCTGCATGTCTTGAATCGTTGTATTCAAAGGGTGAGATTCACCCACGCGCTTGAGGTAGGCCCGGGTGCTTTTGGCGTTCTCGCAAATCCA
This sequence comes from Comamonadaceae bacterium, assembly GCA_027483085.1. Taxonomy (GTDB): domain Bacteria; phylum Pseudomonadota; class Gammaproteobacteria; order Burkholderiales; family Burkholderiaceae_C; genus Allorhodoferax. The sequence continues at coordinate 5,398 of JAIXVK010000199.1, forward strand.
GTAGCGCAAGGCGGCCGCACGCTGCAGGGTTTGCTGCGGCATGCTGTCGGAGAGGGCGCTTTGGCTTGCACAGCCGAAATCCAGCGGCGCCGGCACCAAATACAGGGTGCCGGTCATGTTGCTTGCTCCCACAGGTTCAAGCCGGCTGCACGCAGCATGCGGCAGGTGCGAATCAGCGGTAGTCCGACC
>JAIXVK010000559.1 GCA_027483085.1 Comamonadaceae bacterium
AACCTGTTGTCGGTGTCTGACTTTTCGAGCGACATGGGCCACCTGCGCCGCGCGTTTGAGCTGTTTGAGCAAAAGGCCCAGCTCATGCGCCTGCTGGACGTGACCGGCCAAGCCGAAGGCGTGCGCATCTTCATCGGGGGCGAGAGCCAGGTGGTGCCGTTTGAAGACCTGTCCATCGTCAGCAGCCCCTACGAGGTGGACGGCAAAGTGGTCGGCACGCTGGGCGTGATCGGCCCCACCCGCATGGCGTATGACCGCATGATCCAGATCGTGGACATCACCTCCAAGCTGGTAAGCAACGCCCTGAGCCACCACAAATAGCCCCCTGCGGCCGGCTACAATCTGCGGTTCGGTTGGGGCGTTAGCTCAGTTGGTTAGAGCAGAGGACTCATAATCCTTTGGTCGAGTGTTCAAGTCACTCACGCCCTACCATCTCATCAGAATTTGAAGGCCCGTTGCGCAACATGCGTGACGGGCCTTTTTGTTTTGTCTTGCGAAAAGTTCGCCTCGGGGCACTTATTTTTTCCATGAGGGTTGCACACCGGTATTTTTATGTGCATAATACAAACCTATCAGTTGGTAGGTAAAAGCTGGTGCAAAAAAAATGAGTGAAACGGGTATCAGCCCAGGGGTCCTCATTTTTATTTTTCATATAGACCTACCAAGTGATAGGTAGTTAATTGGATTGAGTTGGCAATCTGATAACTGGTGGTGATGCGATGAATGCAGGTGTCGCCACTGTTTCCCAAGCTAGCTGGCTGGGTCTTTGATGCATTTGATTGACTAAAGGAAAACTGAAATGGAAACCGGAAACAAACAAAAGCGCGTGCTGTTGGTCATGTCCTCGCTGGACGAAATGGGGATCAGCGGTAAACAAACAGGCACTTGGTTCACGGAGCTCGCTGCGCCTTACTACATCCTCACAGAGGCTGGATACGAAGTGGTGTTTGCATCACCAGACGGCGGCGAGGCCCCGATTGACCTGTTGAGCATGAAGGTGCCGTTCACCACCGAGTACACCGACCGTTTCCTGAAAGACCCGGTGGCGATGTTTGCCGCAAAGACCACCCGCAAGCTGCGCAACATCAACTACAACACCTTTGACGCGGTGTTCTTCCCGGGCGGCTACGGTTTGCTGTGGGACTTGGCGTCTGACTCGTATGTGATCAAGCTGATCCGCGACTTCCACGCCACCAACCGCCCCATCGCCATGGTCTGCCATGCGCCCGCAATTCTGCGCGACGTCAAAAAGGCCGACGGTGAATACCTGGTTAAGGGTGTCAGTTTGACCGGCTTCAAGAATGAAGAAGACAACGAAATCGAGTTGCTCGACCACCTGTTGTTCTCTTTGGAAGACGAGTTGAAGCGTCGTGGCGCCAACTACCTGAGCAAGGCCAACTGGGAGCCCAACGTGGTGGTGGACGGCGTGTTGATGACCGGTCAGAGCCCTGCATCGGCTGCACCCTTGGCTGAAGCGCTGGCTGCACGCCTGAACGCGTAAAGGGAAGCGAACAGCGGTGTTGCATGCGACACGTGAAAGTGTGGCACCGCTGTTCAGAGCGCAAATGCAACTACTTGTGAGGTGAGCCTGTGCATACAAGGATTACAAACTTTCCGACGTCCTATTTCGGCATCGCTGTTGGCATGTTGTCCTTCGGGCTCCTGTGGAGACACGCTACCGGTGAACTGCAGCTTCCCATGGCATCAGCCGTGGCGATTCAATCAGCCGCTGTACTCGTTTGGATGGCGATCTGCGTGCTCTGCGTAGAGCGCCACTTGGAACGGCCAGAAATCCTCCAAGCGGAAATGCAAAGTCCCGCAGGGCGGCATCTTTTAGCCCTGTTCCCCTTATCCACTCTGTTAGCAGCTTTAACGCTTTTGCCTTACAGCCCCGAGTGGGGCGAGGGAGCGTTGTGGGTAGCTCTTGGCATCCAACTGGTGCTGGGGGTTCGTTTGTTTGGATCGGTTTGGAAGGGACAAGCACAAAGGGGAACGCTGAACGCATCCGTCTATCTGCCAGTCGTGTCGCTGAATCTGGTGTCTGCGATGGCTTGCAGCGCCTTGAACTTGCATGAGTTCGCATTCGCCTTCTTCGGAGCGGGAATGTTTGCATGGCTTGCCATTGAATCAATGATCTTGAACCGTGCCGCTGAGCTGCCAGGTTTGCCTGAGAGTGAGCGCCCATTGCTCGGAATCCAAATAGCGCCCCCGGCGGTTGCGGGCATGAGCTACTTGACCATCTCTGGCGGAGTACCTGATACTTTTGTGTACATGTTGTGGGGCTACGCACTCTATCAAGCGCTCCTCGCGATCCGACTTTTGCCTTGGATCTTGAAGCAGAAATTCACTCCGGCTTACTGGGCTTTCAGTTTCGGCGGGATGTCTTTGGCGACATTGACCCTCAAGTTGTGGGCGCAGACTCAAAGCACCGGCCTCTTGATTGCGTTCATTGCTACTTTTTTGATGGCGAATGCCCTCATTCTCTGGCTGACGGTCAATACCCTGAGGCTACTCTGGCAAGGGCAATTGTTTCCCGTTCCTCCTCTCGGAGAGAAAACCTGAGAGCCTTCAGCTTGTTACAATAACCAACTAATAGGTAGTTTGCGCTGATTGACGAAATCCCATGAAACATTTTTCTGAACTCACACCCTCTGCAGAGCGCATCGTTGATGCCGCCGAAAACCTCATCAAGGCAGTTGGCTATAACGGATTTTCCTATGAGGGAATTTCCCAGGCGGTGGGTATTCGTAAACCCAGCGTGCACCATCATTTTCCCAGCAAGACAGAACTAGGTGCAGTGGTAGCGCAGCGCTATACCCACCGCTTCAAGGAAGCCCTACTCCGTATTGACGGCGTGTTTGCAAAGCCGAATGAGCGCCTGGTGGCATTTGCCAAATTGTTTGAAGCCACTTACGCGAATGATCGCAACCTCTGCGTGTGCGGCATGTTGGGTGCGGAAAACGATTCGCTACCGAATGAGGTCGTCATAGAGGTCCGTAAGTTTTTTCAGGTAACCCTGGATTGGCTCGTCGGAGTGATTTCAGAGGCGCAAAGCAAAGGTGCCTTCAGGGCAAACATCTCGCCCAAAATCTGGGCGATCACCTTCCTGTCCGCAATGGAGGGCGCGATGCTGGTCGGGCGTAGTTTGCAGGCGCAAGAAGGACCTGAAATGGTTGCCGATGCTCTTATCGAGAGCATGACAAACCACGATTGAACGCTGCCGAAACTACCAATCGAACACCATTTAAACATTAAGCCTACCGATTACTAGGTAGTTGAAAGGAATGCAATGCAAGAAAAAACCTTGATCATCGCCGGATACAGCGACGGCTTCGGACCGGCCCTGAAGAGCTGGTTTGAGTTGGCCGGCTACCGAGTGCTGGGCGTGTCACGACATGGCGCAGGTGGCTTGCAAGCTGACTTGGGCAATCCGCAGGAAGTAGCCGCATTGTTCGACAAGCTGGACCGGGATATGCCCCCATTGGCGGGCGTCATTCATAACGCGATGCAGTTCCATCGTCAGGAGTTCATGTCAACGTCACCAGAAACATTTGAAGACGTATGGCGCTCCATGGTGCTGACAGCCGTGAATGTGTCACAGCAGGCCATTCCCAGAATGAAGGCGAATGGCGGTGGCACTCTGCTTTTTACGGGCGCCTCCGGGAGTCGCCGAGCCGGGGCCGGCTTCTCGGCCTTCAGCAGTGCAAAGTTTGGCTTGAGAGGCTTGGCCCAATCACTGGCTCGCGAACACAGCGCTGATGGAATTCACGTGGTGCACACCGTCATTGACGGGCTCATCTGGACAGAACGCACCCGTGAAAGGTTCATCCATGCACAGGAGCACTCCAGCATGAATGTGGATGAACTCGCCAAGGCCTATGTGAACATGTTCGACCAACACCCCAGCATATGGACCCACGAGCAGGATTACCGGCCTCGCACCGCAGCCCAATAAACAAGGACGACACGAACATGCATGAGTCAAGAAACTTCAATTCGATACTGCAGGCAAAGAAGTGGCCTGTCGTCGTCGTGGGTGCCGGTGTGTCCGGCCTTTTGGCCGCACTGCTGCTCGAGGAGCGAGGTGTCGAGGTGCTTCTGATTGAAGCGCGTGATCGCCTGGGTGGACGGGTACTGGGGTTAGGTGGCAGTGCTGCGGGGCAACACTTTGACCTGGGACCATCGTGGGTGTGGCCAGACTACAACCCCCGCATCGACCACTGGTTGGAGACGCTGCAGCTCCACACCTTCAACCAATATGACACCGGGCAAAGCTTGATGGAACTACCTACCCGTGAAGTCCGGCGCTACGGAAGTGAATTCGGAGTGCAAGCCACTTCACTGCGGCTGAAAGGTGGAACTACATCCCTTGTAAAGGCCCTGGCGTCCCGACTTGAAAAGACGGTGATTGAATTGAACACCGAGTTCCTGGGCATGGCGGCAGAGCCCGATGGCTCGCTGAAGGTCCGTATACGTACTGAGCGCTCATTGTTCAATCTGGTGGCGGAATCCGTCATTCTTGCGCTTCCGCCGCGAATGATTGCAACCGCCTCGCGCTGGGAGCCACCATTGCCGACTGAGCAAACTAACCGTTGGGAAAAGTCACCCACCTGGATGGCGGGGCAGGCCAAGTTCGTTGCCACCTATGAGCGTCCTTTCTGGCGCGAACTGGGACTGTCGGGCCATGCAACAAGCCATGCAGGCCCTTTGGTAGAAATACATGACGCGAGCGACAGCGAAGGGCAACGCGGTGCACTGTTCGGATTTGTCGGGGTGTCCGCTGCCGCGCGCCGGCAGCTGGGGGATCAGGAGCTTATACGCCGCAGCTTGGCGCAACTCGAGCGCATGTTCGGTCCTGCGGCCCGCAAATACATTGGTGCGGAGCTGAAAGATTGGGCAAAAGATCCCTTTACAGCAGTGGCGGCAGATTCCATGGCTAGCATGCAACACCCTTCCTTGTTGGATCCCGCATTGCCTGCACCTTGGGACGGGCGGGTCTTTTTGGCAGGAACTGAATTTGCACCCGACTTTCAAGGGTACTTGGAGGGCGCAGTGCAAGCCGCTGAACGAGCCGTCGCGGATTGGGTGGTGCAGCGTCAATTGAAGCGGGGTGTCACATGCTGATTAATGCGGACTTCGACCAGTTGGTCATTGAGCACAACACCCCTGAAAAATGGGTCGAAAGCCCGACAAAAGGCGTCACTCGTCGCATGCTGGACCGCGTGGGCGGAGAGGTCGCACGGGCCACCTCGCTGGTCCGGTATGCGCCTCTGAGCGCCTTCGCCACCCACACCCACGACCTCGGTGAGGAGTATCTGGTGCTCGAAGGTGACTTTCTCGACGAAGAGGGCACGCACCCTGTGGGAACCTATGTACGCAATCCGCCAGGAAGCATGCACAGCCCGGGCAGTATCTCCGGTTGCGTCATTTTCGTGAAGCTGCGGCAGTTCCGAGCAGATGACCGGCAATACGTTCACAAAGCCCCGAAGGATCTCAACTGGGAGCGCTCCCATCATTCAGAGGCAGTGGAGTACAGCCCTTTGTTTGAAGACTTGAATGAAAGGGTGCGGATGGAGAGATGGAATGCGGGCTATAGCGCTCACGAGTTCCTGCCTTTCGGCGGCGAGCTGCTGGTTGTCAGCGGCGCCCTGACACTGCAGACTGCAGGCAGGGAAGAGCCCTTGTCTGCATGGAGTTGGGTGCGTCTTCCTGCAGGCGCCACCTTGACGCTGAGCGCAGGCGGGCAGAGCGCCTGTGTATGGATCAAGCGTCACCTGAAGCCCGCCACTTTCTCAAAGGACCATGTATGACCCACAAGCTACACCTCCACTTGGAGGATGAATTCATGCGCATCGTGGAATCAGGTACCGACCAAGGCGCCACATTCCAGATCCCGCTGCTCAAGATGTCAGAACAGTTTTTTCATCAGGGCAGCTTGACTGCTTCGGCGTTAGAGCACGCGATTGAGTGGACAGAAGACCATCTGCAACTTGCAAAATTCACGAAACCGGATGCTGCAAGCTTGCTCACCAATGATCCCCATGTGAAACGGCTGTATGAAGCGGCGGGGATCAAAGGCGTTGAGGGTGCCCTGTTACATGTGGGCGCTGTGGAGCACATATTCAGCCGGCTTGTCATGCAAGCCAACGGGCAGGCACCTGGGCAGGATGCATTGCCCTCATCCGGGGTCTTCTATGCAAGTGTGGTGGTGGTGCGTGAGCTCATGCACCACTTGGGTTTTCCGGTCATCCAGTTATTTGATGGGTCCGGCAAGCTCAGCGCTGAAACACCACCGCTTCCAGCTTCATCCCTTTGATCTTGTCAGCCGCAGCATCGGCCAACGCCTTGTTCATGTAAGGGCCTACGCGTACGCGGGTGAGGGCGCCTTTTTTGCTTTTCACCACGTCGGTGAACACGGGCAGCTCGGCCTTCTCCAAGGTGCGGAAGGCGTTGGTGCCGTTGGTGGGCACGGCAAACAAACCCACGTTGATATAGAAGCCGGGCACTAGGTCGCCGCCGCTGGCCTTGGTGGGCGCCGATTTGGCGGCGTCTTTGGCGTTGGCTTTGCCATTGGTTGCGGCGCGCCCGGTGGCTTTGGGGGCTTCTGCTTCGGGCGGTGCCATGACGGGTGTGGACGCCAAAACAGGGCGCGGTTCGATGGTGGCTGTTTCAGCCGCGCTGGCGTTCGCTTTGGGGGCTTCTTCGGCCACCATGGGCGGTGCAGGCGGCGGTGTCAGTGGCTCTGCCGCCGCGGTGGGCGTGGATGTATCCGCGCCGCCCCAAGTCAATGCCTTGGGCCAGATGGCGCAGCCGGAGAGCGCGCTGGCCATCAGGCCGGCGGCCAACAGGGTGCGGCCGGTGCGCAAGGGGTGGGGAGCCAAGGGCAAGTGGGGCACAGAAGACATGGGGCTGCTGCTTTCTTGTTAAAACGGGGTCATCGGGTGACTGCTGCGCTGCGTGCACGGGGCTCGCGGGCGCAATCCTCAAAATGTACTGTATGTAAAGCATGGTTCGACCGTCTGTGCGCAGCTTGACCCAGCGCAATACCTGCGGCTGCCAGCGGCCTACGCTGGAGGTGTTGTTCAACACTCAGAAAGAAACACCATGTCGCATTACCACGCAGTTGTCTGGTTGGATCATTCGGAGGCGCATGTCATGCACATTGCGCCGGACGATGTGGAGGCGTCCATCGTGCGCCCCAAGCACCCGCACTCGCAGGTGCACGCCAAGAGCGGCGTAGTGGGCTCGGGCAAGGCAGCTGAGGACAAGCAATACTTTCACGCGATTGCCGAGGCGCTCAAAGGCGCTGAAGAAATCTTGGTGGTGGGCCCGGCACAGGCCAAGCTGCAGCTCATCAAGCACTTGCACAGCCACGACCCGCAGGTGGGCAACAAGGTGGTGGGTGTAGAGACGATTGACCACCCCACCGACGGCCAGCTGGTGGCCTACGCTCGCAAATACTTTGTGGCCAAAGACCAGATGCTCACTTGAAGCGCGGGTGATTTGCTCCTTTTTTAGGAGCTAAAGGCGCAGGTTATATGAGCGCTAGCGCCTGATTTGACCCATATTTTGCCCCGGCAGGGCGCTAAGCCTTGCTCTTGGGCTTGCGCTGCCGCTCGGCCAACAGGCCACGGCAGCTGCCGTTGATGACGCGCAGCTCGGCCAGGGTGGCGTCGATCTGGGCGCGCTTTTTCTCCAGTTCGGTGATCTCGTTGTCGGTGCGGGTGATTACATATTGCAGCTGCTGCGCACGGCCTTCGCCGTGGTCGCCATACAAATCGAGATAGGTTTTGATTTCTGAGAGCGGCGAGCCGATGGCCTTGGCCCGCAGGATCAGGGCCAGCCTTGCCCGGTCGCGCCGGGTGTAGACGCGGGCGCCGTTCACCCGGCGGGGGGCGAGCAGGCCCTTGTCTTCATAAAAGCGCAGCGCCCGCAGGGTGATACCGAACTCCCGGCACAGCTCGGTGATGCCGAAGAGTTCGGTGGTGCCCTCGTCGCGGTGGGAGTCGACAAACGCTTGCGCGTCGGTCAGGGCGTCGGACGCTGTGTCTTTTAAGGCCATGCGCAGGGTCAGATCACGCGTTGCAGGCGCATAGCCACACCCATGTCGCCGCTGACCTTGAGCTTGCCGGCCATGAAGCCGGTGGCGGGTTCCAGGTCGCCGTCCAACATGGCTTGCAGGTTGTCCAGGGTGATGCCGACGGTGCAGTCGGTATCAGTGTCGGTGTTGCTCACGGTGTTGGGGGTGCTGCTGCCGTCGATGACGATGACGCCGTCAGCGCCCATGTCGAACTTCAGGGTGGCATTGAGGCCGCTGTCGTCGCCCACTTTGGCGCGGATGGCTTGGGTTGCGGATTCGAGGGACATGTTGTGTTCTCCGGTGTCGGGTAAATCGAATGGACCGTGGCGGATGGTAGTGGCCGAGCATAACGTAAGGCATAGTGAAAACACCTATACGGCAACTGGTTGACGTTAACGTCACCCTAGCCTCTAATGCGTCAAGCAACTCAGAAAGCCCAGACCTATGCCTGCCCTGCGTTCCAAGATCAACCCGCGCTCCGATGCCTTTGCCGCCAATGCCCAGCGCATGCAGGGCCTGCTGGCCGAGGTTCAGCGCTTGCAGGACATGGTGATTGCCGAGTCGGAAAGTAAGCGCGAAAAGTTTGAGAAGCGCGGCCAGCTGCTACCGCGTGAGCGCGTGGCTCGTCTGCTGGACCGCAACTCGCCGTTCCTGGAGCTGAGCCGCTTGGCCGGCCTGAACATGCATGACGACGACGGCAAAAAGGCAGTGCTGGGCGGCGGCTCCATCATCGGCATCGGTACCGTGGCGGGCAAGCGCTGCCTGATCTCGGTGAACGACAGCGCGGTCAAAGGCGGCACGGTTGCACCCATGGGCCTCAAGAAGGCGCTGCGCGCCCAAGAGGTGGCCTTGCAGAACAAGCTGCCGGTGATTTACCTGGTGGAGAGTGGCGGCGCCAACCTGATGTACCAGTCGGAAATCTTTGTGGAAGGCGGACGCAGCTTTGCCAACCAGGCGCGCATGTCGGCAGCAGGTATTCCGCAAATCTCGGTGGTGCATGGCTCCAGCACGGCGGGCGGTGCGTATCTGCCGGGTTTGTCGGACTACGTGGTGCTGGTACGCGGGCGCAGCAGCATCTATCTGGCTGGCCCGCCGCTGGTGAAGGCCGCCATCGGCGAGGACTGCACCGACGACGAGCTGGGGGGCGCCGAGACGCATGCGCAAGTGACCGGCTTGGGTGAGTACCTCACTGAAGACGATGCCCACGCCATCGCCCTGACCCGCGAGCTGATGGACAAGATCAACTGGGACATTGCACCAAACGCTCCAGCCCAGGGCGCCGGCTTCGCCGCACCGCTGTTTGACGAGCAGGAGCTGATGGGCATCGTCCCTGCCGATGAGCGCGAGCCCTACGACGTGCGCGAGGTGATTGCACGGCTGGTGGATGGCTCGGACTTTTTGGAGTTCAAAGCCGGCTACGCCCCCGAGATGATGTGCGGCCACGCCCGCATCGAGGGGCGGCTGGTGGGCATTCTGGGCAATAACGGGCCGATTCAACCTGCGGGCTCTACCAAGGCAGCACAGTTCATCCAGCTGTGCGACCAGAGCGGCACGCCGCTGCTGTTTTTGCAGAACACCACCGGCTACATGGTGGGCTCGGTGGCCGAGCGCAATGGTGCCATCAAGCACGGCAGCAAGATGATTCAGGCGGTGGCCAACGCACGGGTACCCAAGTTCACCGTGGTGCTGGGTGGTTCGTATGGTGCGGGCAACTACGGCATGTGCGGGCGCGGGTTTGACCCGAACTTAATCTTCAGCTGGCCCACCGCGCGCACTGCGGTCATGGGTGGGGCGCAGGCTGCCAAGGTGATGGACATCGTGAACCGCGCCAAGGTGGAGCGTATGGGCATGGAGGCGAACGACGAAGCGCTCAAAGCCATGTCCGACGGGCTGCGCCTGCGGCTGGACAAAGAGAGCGCAGCGCTCTTTGGCACGGCCCGCTTGTGGGACGACGGAATCATTGACCCGCGCGACACGCGCCGCATGCTGGGCCTGTGCCTGGCGCTGGCTGCCGAGGCCGCCACCCGCAAGTTGAACGCCAACACTTTTGGCGTGGCCCGCCTCTGAGCGCGGCTGCCCGACTCACTCATTACAACGACCCGAGGACACCCCATGAAATTCACCTCCGAGCACGCCCAGATTGCCGACACGGTTCGCAAATTTGTGGCCAACGAGATCAACCCCTTCACTGCGGAGTGGGAGAAAGCGGGCATCTTCCCGGCGCGTGCGTTATTCAAGAAGATGGGCGACCTCGGGCTGCTGGGCATCAAGTACCCCACGGAGTTCGGCGGCATGGGGTTGGACTTCAGCTACTCCATGGTGATGGCCGAGGCGCTGGGCGACTGCAATGTGGGCGGTGTGCCCATGGCCATCGGCGTGCAGACCGATATGTGCACTCCGGCACTGGCCCGATTCGGCAGCGACGAGCTGCGCAACCAATATCTGGCGCCGGCGATTGCGGGCGACATGGTGGGCTGCATCGGCGTGAGTGAGGTAACCGGCGGCTCGGATGTGGCAGCCCTCAAAACCACAGCCCGCAAAGACGGCGGTGATTACGTGATCAA
>JAIXVK010000433.1 GCA_027483085.1 Comamonadaceae bacterium
CATGCGGCATGCCCCGGCAAGTTGCTGTCTTACAACTGCTCGCCTTCTTTCAACTGGAAGAAGAACCTCAGCGACAGCCAGATCGCGTCCTTCCAGGAAGACCTGTCTGCACTGGGTTACAAGTACCAGTTCATCACCTTGGCCGGCATTCACATCAACTGGTTCAACACCTTCCAGTTCGCCCACGCTTACGCCCAGGGCGAAGGCATGAAGCACTACACCGAAATGGTGCAAGAGCCTGAATTCGCTGCACGTGAAAAGGGTTACACCTTCGTGTCCCACCAGCAAGAAGTGGGTGTTGGCTACTTTGACGACGTCACCACCGTGATCCAGGGCGGTTCCTCCTCCGTGAAGGCACTGACTGGCTCCACTGAAGAAGAGCAGTTCCACTAAGCAACCCGCTGTGGAGCGAAGGCCGGGGAGCTCACAAGGCGCCCGGCCTTTTTTATTGGGTAAAATAGTGGCTCAACTTTGTATAAGAGCGAGAAAGGCAGTTTGGTTATGACACCGCGAACTACTCCGGCAACATTCACTGTGTAATAAGGCCGTAGTCCGCGCGCCTTGTGCGCAATCAGCTACCAAATTCATAGTAAAGCGCGGACCATTCCGCGCTTTTTGTTTTTCTGAATCCTCTTTTTAGATACCACCATGATCAACATCACACTTCCTGACGGCTCCAAACGTGAATTCCCCGGCCCGGTAACTGTCGCTGAGGTCGCGGCCTCTATTGGTGCCGGATTGGCTAAGGCTGCGCTGGCGGGCAAAGTGGACGGCAAGGTGGTCGACACCAGTTTTCAGATGTCGGCGGACAGTGCGTTGTCTATCATCACGGCCAAAGATGCTGATGGGCTGGAAGTCATTCGACATTCCACGGCGCACTTGTTGGCTTATGCCGTCAAGGAGTTGTTTCCTGATGCGCAAGTGACGATCGGCCCTGTGATTGAGCACGGATTCTTTTACGACTTCTCGTACAAGCGCCCCTTCACCCCCGAAGATTTGGTCGCCATCGAAAAGAAGATGACTGAGCTGGCCAGCAAAGATGAGCCGGTGGTTCGCCGCGTATTGCCGCGTGATGAGGCGGTGGAGTACTTCAAGAGCTTGGGTGAGCAGTACAAAGCGGAGATCATTGCCAGTATTCCTGCAAACGAAGATGTCTCGCTTTATCGAGAAGGCAAGTTCGAGGACCTGTGCCGTGGTCCCCACGTGCCCAGCACCGGTAAGCTCAAGCACTTCAAACTGATGAAGGTGGCAGGCGCCTACTGGCGCGGTGATCACAAAAATGAAATGTTGCAGCGGATTTACGGTACTGCGTGGGCCACCAAAGACGAGTTGCAGCAGTACTTGACCATGCTGGAAGAGGCCGAAAAGCGCGATCACCGCAAGCTCGGCCGCGAGCTCGACTTGTTCCATATTGACGAGCACTCGCCCGGCACCGTGTTTTGGCATCCCAAGGGCTGGACGCTATGGCAGGGTGTTGAGCAGTACATGCGCAAGGTGTACCAGGACAATGGCTACCAGGAGGTCAAGGGGCCGCAGATCATTGACAAAAGCTTGTGGGAGAAAACAGGCCATTGGGACAAGTACCGCGAGAACATGTTCACCACCGAGAGTGAAAAGCGCGACTACGCCCTGAAGCCGATGAACTGCCCGGGCCACATCCTGATCTACAAGCAGGGCATCAAGAGCTATCGCGACTTGCCGCTGCGCTTTGGTGAATTTGGCCAGTGCCACCGTAACGAGCCATCAGGTGGCTTGCACGGGATCATGCGTGTCCGCGCATTCACCCAAGACGATGGACATATTTTTTGTACGGAAGCCCAGATCCAGGAGGAGGTGAAAACCTTCACTACGCTGCTGCAAAAGGTCTACAAAGACTTCGGTTTCACCAACATCATTTACAAATTGTCGACTCGCCCCGAAAAGCGTATCGGGACCGAAGAGAGCTGGGATCGTGCGGAAAATGCTTTGGCAGAGGGCTTGCGCGCCTCTGGCTGCGACTTTGAGTATTTGCCGGGCGAGGGCGCTTTTTACGGCCCCAAAATTGAGTACACATTGAAAGACGCGTTGGGTCGGCCGTGGCAATGCGGCACTATCCAAGTGGATCCTAACCTCCCAGAGCGCTTGGATGCAGAATTTGTCGGGGAGGATGGCAGCCGCCATCGCCCTGTGATGCTGCACCGCGCGATCGTCGGAAGCCTAGAGCGGTTCATCGGAATCTTGATCGAAGAAAGCGCGGGAGCTTTGCCTGCTTGGTTGGCGCCAGTGCAAATTGCCGTGCTCAATATCACCGATGCACAGGCTGAATATGCCCGGAACGTCGCGAAAACGCTGCAGGATCAAGGGCTTAGGGTCCATTTAGATCTGCGCAACGAGAAAATAACCTATAAAATACGGGAGCATTCGATGCAGAAGCTGCCGTACCTGATTGTCATTGGTGACAAAGAGATGGCAGCAGGCGCTGTCGCAGTGCGTGCCCGGGGTGGTCAAGACCTCGGTGCAATGCCTCTGGAGTCGTTTATTGAACGTATCACCTCAGACATTGCCAACAAAACTTCCTGAAGATATTTCCAAGGATTGAATGGTTTGTTGGTGCGCGTTGTGCGGCAACCGCTACAGTTTGTGTAGCAGATATTGTGAAGGATTGAGCCATCGCTACTGAATTTCGTGACCGCCGCCAGCGCGAAGAACGTAAACACCGTTTGAACCGTGAAATCATGGCCCCCGAGGTTCGCCTCTCCGGGCCTGAGAACGAGCCTTTGGGTGTCGTGAGCCTGATGGAGGCGCTCCGCATGGCGGGCGACCTCGACGTTGACTTGGTTGAAATTGCTGCCACTGCCAACCCGCCTGTGTGCCGGTTGATGGACTATGGCAAGTTCAAGTACCAAGAGCAAAAGAAGGCAGCGGAAGCGAAAGCCAAGCAGACGGTCATTGAGATCAAGGAAATCAAGTTCCGCCCGGGTACAGATGACGGCGACTACAACATCAAGATGCGCAACATCAGGCGTTTCTTGGCGGATGGCGACAAGTGCAAGATCACTTTGCGTTTCCGTGGTCGTGAAATCACCCACCAGGAAATCGGTTTGGCGATGTTGCAGCGGATGCGTGATGAGTTGGGTGACACCATCCTCGTTGAGCAGTTTCCGAAGCTCGAAGGCCGCCAGATGATCATGATGATCGCACCGGGTCGAAAAAAGCCGGGTGGTTCACCAAAACCTGCTGCAGAAGCAGCAGGTTAAATTTTGCAGGCAGGTCTGGTCACCTGTCTGTGATGAGCAAGGTTGCGTAAGCGGCCTTGCAAAGCGAGGTCTGAAATAGCCTCGCACAAGTGGCTCGGGGCCAACAAGGCTGGGAAAGTTTCTCAGACGCCTCACGAGCACAAATGAAAAGGAGCATTAATATGCCCAAAATGAAGACCAAGAGCGCGGCGAAGAAACGCTTCCGCGTCCGTCCAGGTGGTACCGTGAAACGCGGTCAAGCCTTCAAACGTCACATCTTGACCAAGAAGACCACTAAAAATAAACGCCACTTGCGCGGCTCCACTGGAGTTCATGAGACCAATATGGGTCACATGGCACAGATGCTGCCCGGTCGTGGTATTTAATTAACGACGTACAAGGAGTAATCACATGCCTCGCGTCAAACGTGGTGTAACGGCTCGCGCCCGCCATAAAAAAGTTCTGGCCCTTGCTAAGGGTTTCCGCGGTCGCCGCGGTAATGTCTACCGTATCGCTAAACAAGCGGTTATGAAGGCTGGGCAGTATGCCTACCGCGACCGTCGCACCAAGAAACGTGTGTTCCGTCAGTTGTGGATTGCGCGTATCAACGCTGCAGCCCGTCAATGTGGCATGACATACAGCCAGTTTGCCAATGGTCTGAAGAAAGCCAGTATCGAGATCGACCGTAAGGTTCTGTCCGATATCGCAATCCATGACATGGCTGCTTTTGCTGGCATCGTGGAACAAGTGAAAGCCAAACTGGCTGCTTGAGTCCGCAGCAGAGTGCTATTGATTAAGTAGCACTCCGCGCACCAGAAACAAGGGCTAGCGCTTGAAAAAGCACTAGCCCTTTTTCATTGATCTGAATCGTCAAGTACCTATTTATGACCGAGTTGAACGACATCGTTGACACCGCTAAAGCTGCATTCCTGCAAGCTTTCACGCCGGCTGATCTGGAAAATGCCAAAGCCCTGTTTTTGGGGAAATCCGGCAAGATCACCGAGTTGATGAAGGGCATGGCCGCCCTCAGCGTGGAGGAAAAAAAATCCCGCGGTGCCGCTATCAACTTGGCCAAGCAAGCCATCGAGGCCGCGCTCACAGAACGTCGCCAAGCACTGGCCGACGCCGAGTTGCAGACCCAGCTCCAAGCGGAAGCGCTGGACGTCACATTGCCAGGTCGTCAGCGCGGGCAGGGCGGTTTGCACCCGGTGTCCCTGACACTTGAGCGGATTGAAGCCATCTTTGGCTCGATGGGA
Source organism: Comamonadaceae bacterium (assembly GCA_027483085.1). Taxonomy (GTDB): domain Bacteria; phylum Pseudomonadota; class Gammaproteobacteria; order Burkholderiales; family Burkholderiaceae_C; genus Allorhodoferax. Next base: position 4,472 of record JAIXVK010000433.1, read on the forward strand.
TTCGATGTGGCCCAAGGCCCCGAAATTGAATCCGACTGGTTCAACTTCACCGCCCTCAATACGCCCGAAGACCATCCGGCTCGCTCGATGCACGACACCTTCTATGTAGAAGGTGGCTCCGAGGCAGCGCCGAACCTGCTCCGCACCCATACCAGCCCCATGCAAATCCGCTACGCGGTGCAGCACGTCAAGGCCCACCGCGCGGCCGCTGGCGCTTCAGCGGAAGGCCTCTACTCCGGTGATATGCCCGAAATCCGTGTTATCGCTCCAGGCCGCACCTACCGCGTGGACAGCGATGCGACCCATTCACCCATGTTCCACCAGTGTGAAGGCCTGTGGGTGGGTGAGAACGTGAGTTTCAAAGACTTGAAGTTCGTCTTTACCGACTTTTGCCGTACCTTTTTTGAATCGGACGATCTGGTGTTGCGCTTCCGCCCCAGCTTCTTCCCTTTCACCGAGCCCAGCGCAGAAATTGACATCCAGTTC
>JAIXVK010000472.1 GCA_027483085.1 Comamonadaceae bacterium
CTGGTACCGCTAACCAAAACCTGGATCAGACCCGTAACGGTTATGGCTTGTCTGCCAACTACGCGCTGAGCAAGCGTACTAGCCTGATCGCAACCTACGCTGACTGGTTGCCTTACGGTGGTGCAAAGCGCAACAACGAAACCAACCTGTTGTTGTCGCACTCCTTCTAAGCCCCTGCTGGCTTAGGCCAGTATTCGCTGAAACAAAAAACCCAGCAGCGTACGCTGCGGGGTTTTTTTCTTGTGGGGGTTCAGAAATCAAGCGTAGCGCTTGTTCCGCAGGTTGTGTTTCATCTCGCTGAGCAAAGGTTGGAGCTTCCCACCGCCTATGCGCAGGGCGACGCAAGTGGCCAAGATATCAATGATCATCAGGTGCAAGAGCCGCGAGACCATGGGGCTGTAGCGGTCGAAGCCTTCGGGGTGGTCTGCACTCAGATGGATGTGGCCTGCACTGGCCAGCGGAGATCCGCTGGCGGTGATGACAATCGTAGTGGCTCCGTTCTTGCGGGCAATGTCGCAGGCATCCATCAGGTCACGGGTTCGGCCTGAGTTGCTGATGACCACCACGCAATCACCTGCGCCCAAGATCGACGCACTCATGACTTGCATGTGTCCATCGCTGTAGGCGGTGGTATTGATGCCCAAACGAAAGAACTTGTGTTGGGCATCTTGGGCCACGATGCCCGAGTTACCGACCCCAAAGAACTGAATCTGCCGGCCGGCGTTATAGGCGTCGACCAGCGCTACCACGGCCTTTTCGATCGCCATGGTCGAAGCGTCGTTGCGGTAGCGCAAAAAAGCGGCCACAGTGTTGTCAATGACCTTCACCATGACGTCGCCTGTCTTGTCGTCGGCATCCACACTGCGGTGAATGAAGGGCACGCCTTCGTTCACGGTGCCTGCGAGCTTGAGCTTGAAGTCGGACAGCCCGTCGTAGCCCACACTGCGGCAAAAGCGCACTACCGTGGGTTTGCTGACGTGGGCACGGTCCGCCAGTTCGCTGACAGGCAGCTTGGCAAAAGCGCGGGGGTCAGCGAGGCAGAGCTTGCCCACCCGCTGTTCGGCAGGTGCCAACGAGGGCAGTGAGGCTTTGATGCGGTCCAACATAGTCTTTTAGCTTTCTTCGCTCCAGCAGAAGCCGTCTCGAGCAATCATGGCGCTGGATGCGCTGGGGCCCCAGGTGCCGGCCGCATACAAACGCGGGCCTGTGGTGTCTGCGGTCCAGTGCTCCAGCATGGGCTCAACCCAGCGCCAGGCCTCTTCTTGCTCATCGCTGCGCACAAAGAGGTTCAGGCGACCGTCGATCACGTCAAGCAGCAGGCGCTCGTAAGCCCCCACGCGCTCCGAGCCGAAGCGCTTGTCGAAATCCAAGTCGAGCTGCACCGGTGCCAGTGTTTGCGACGCACTGCTACGGGATTGCCGATTTTCCTGGCCTTGGGCCAGCAAGTGCAACTCCAAACCGTCCTTGGGTTGTAGGTTGATCACCAAACGGTTGCCCACACCCTCGTTGGAGTTGAAGATGGCGTGCGGAGTGGGGCGGAAGTTGATCACAATGCGGGCATCGCGGCCGGACAGGCGTTTGCCGGTGCGGATGTAGAAGGGCACACCCGCCCAACGCCAGTTGGCGATTTCAGTGCGCAAGGCTACAAACGTCTCGGTGTTGCTTTGTGGGCTCACGCCTGTCTCTTCGCGGTAGCCTGGCACCTTCACGCCGCCGCTGGTGCCAGCGGAGTACTGTCCGCGCACCACGTCTTGCTTGAGCGTTTCAGCAGTCCAGGGCTTGAGGGAGCGTAGGACCTTGAGTTTCTCGTCGCGAATGGCGTCAGCCCCCGCGTTGATGGGTGGCTCCATGGCAATGGCACACAGCAGTTGCAGCGCATGGTTTTGCACCATGTCGCGCAGTGCGCCTGTGGTCTCGTAAAACGCGCCACGGCTCTCGACGCCCAAATCTTCGGCGATGGTGATCTGGATGTTGGCAATATGCTCGCGGCGCCAGAGTGGCTCGAACAGTGCATTCCCAAAGCGCATCGCAAACAGGTTTTGTACCGATGGCTTGCCCAAGTAGTGGTCGATGCGGTAGACCTGTTCTTCGGCAAAGAAGCGGCGCACCGTGGCGTTGATGGCGCGGTTGGATGCCAGGTCATGCCCCAGCGGCTTCTCCAGCACCACGCGGGTTTTGGGTGTGTTCAATCCGCTAGCGGCCAACTGTTCGCACACATTGGTGAACAAGCTGGGGGCGGTGGCGACATACATCACCACGCTGTCGGCGTTGCGGTTGTTCAGGGTTTCGGCCAGGCGCGCATAGTCTTCGGACTTAGACAGGTCCATGCGCACGAATTCGAGGATCGCAGCAAACCGCGCAAATTCCTCGGCACTCGGGCGCTTGGCCAGCTCCACCTTTTCGAAGCGCGATTGAATGAGCGCCCGGTATTGGTCATGGCTCAGGTCATCACGGCCAACCCCGATAATGCGTCCACCCTCCGGCAAGGTGCCGTGGCGGAACGCCTGAAACAATGCGGGCATGAGTTTGCGCCAGGCCAAATCGCCGGTGCCGCCGAACATGACTAAATCAAAGCTCATAAGACAAGTGGTACGTTTAGTAGTTACATAAAAGCTGACGTTGTAATGTAACTTTGTTTCATTGATAATTCAAGGCGAGAAACTGCAACTTTCTGCGCGTTTACCCTAAGTTTTTTTAACCTGCGGCTCTGCCGTCTGCATCCCATGAACCAACTCGACGCCCTCAAACAATTCACCACCGTCGTAGCCGACACTGGCGATTTCAAACAACTGGACGCGTTCAAGCCCCAGGACGCGACCACCAACCCGTCGCTGATTTTGAAAGCCGTGCAAAAGGCGGACTACGCCCCCTTGGTGAAAGACAC
>JAIXVK010000307.1 GCA_027483085.1 Comamonadaceae bacterium
CGCCCTGCTATTCAGCCAAAACCACCCGACGCCATTTATGCGGCACGCCTACCTGGCAGCCTTGAATGACAGTGGCAGCGCAACACCTGCCACCGGCTGGCGCCCCCATTTCTTCACCCTGCACCAAGGCGCGGAGCTGGCAGGCGCCTGCGTGGTTTACGTCAAAGACCATTCCTACGGGGAATATGTGTTCGACTGGGCGTGGGCCAGTGCTTATGAACAGCATGGCCTTCCCTACTACCCCAAAGCAGTGATTGCGGTGCCTTTCACCCCGGTGCCGGGCAGCCGTTTGCTTGCCAAGGACGCGGACGCCAGAGCTGCCCTTACCCAAGCGGTGCAGCGCTGGTGCGCAGAGCAGCATATTTCGTCTGCGCACATGTTGTTCGGCGCTGAGGCTGATCTGCAAGCCACAGACTCCGCGCACTGGATGCAGCGGCATACCGTGCAATTCCACTGGCACAACCGTGCGGAGGGCTATGCCGACTTTGACGATTTTTTGGCCAGCCTGAACCAGGAGAAGCGCAAAAAAATCAAACAAGAACGCCGCAAGGTAACAGAAGCCGGCGTGCAGTTCAGGCACAGCCGTGGCGCTGAGATCAGCCCTGAAGATTGGGCTTTTTTCTACCGCTGCTATGCCAATACTTACCGAGAACACGGTAACCCACCCTACCTGACGCCAGACTTCTTTCAGCGCATGGCTACGCAGATGCCGGAGCATTGGCTCTTGTTTGTGGCGGAGCGAGACGGGCAGCCAATTGCTAGCAGTTTGATAGCAATTGGTGCTGCATCCGTGAGCGCTGATGGCACATTTGAGCCTCAACACCGTGTGGCCTACGGGCGCTATTGGGGGGCCATGGAACAGGTGGATTGCCTCCACTTTGAGGCTTGCTACTACCAACCGCTCGCATGGTGTATTGCCAACGGCTACCGGCGGTTTGAAGGTGGCGCACAAGGCGAACACAAAATGGCCCGCGCCCTGCTCCCCATCCGAACCAGCAGTGCCCACTGGTTGCAACACCCGGCTTTTGCGGATGCCGTGCAGCGCTTTTTGGAGCGCGAGGGAGACGGCATTGCCCAGTACCTAGAGCACCTCGAGCACCGCAGCCCCCTCAAGCAGTCGCCTTAAAAAGTTTCCCAATCATCATCCCCGCCAGCAGGGGTGACCTTGCTGCTGGTTTTGGGCGGGGTTGGCGCATGCGCTACCAATACGGGTGGCGCTTTGGCAGGAGGCCGTTTGGCGGCTGGTGCAGCCGCTGGCTTGGCGGGCGATGCCTTCTGAGCGGTGTGTGTGACGGCGCGCCGCTCCGGTCCGGCAAAATTATTTTGCAGTGGAGGGTTGCTGCGCACTGCAGCCGGTTTGGCTGGCGCTGCTATATGGCTTGCGCCGCTGTAGCCACCGGTGTGGCCTTCATTGCCCAGCTTAAAGACCGCCACCACTTGCACCAGGTCGTTAGCCTGGCTCTTGAGGCTGCTGGCTGCTGCTGCCATTTGTTCCACCAAGGCTGCGTTTTGCTGAGTGGCCTGGTCCATTTGGGTAACCGCTTCACCGACCTGGTTCACCCCGGCGCTTTGCTCGTTACTGGCCGCGCTGATTTCACCCATGATGTCGGTCACCCGGCGGATGCTGCTGACCACTTCGGTCATGGTTTCACCAGCCTTGTCGACCAGGGTGCTGCCCTGCTCTACACGCTCGACGCTGGCGTTGATGAGTGTTTTGATCTCTTTGGCGGCTTCCGCAGAGCGCCCCGCCAAGGAGCGCACTTCCGAGGCCACCACGGCAAAGCCCCTGCCTTGCTCACCGGCACGGGCGGCTTCTACGGCGGCATTGAGGGCCAGAATGTTGGTTTGAAAAGCAATTCCATCAATGACGCTGATGATGTCGGCAATCTTCCGGCTGGCCTCGTTGATGCCCTTCATGGTTTCCACCACTTGGCCCACGACCTCACCACCTTGAATGGCCACGGTAGAGGCGTTCATCGCAAGTTGGTTGGCCTGGCGGGCGGAGTCCGCGTTTTGTTTGACGGTGGAGCCAAGCTCCTCCATCGAGGCCGCGGTTTCTTCTAGAGCACTGGCTTGGCTCTCGGTACGGGCGCTCAGGTCATGATTGCCCTGGGCAATTTCCGAGCTGGCGGTCGCCACCGCATCGGCGCTAGAGCGCACCTGTCGCAAAACACCCTGCGTTTTTTCGACGAATTGGTTGAAGCCCGTGGCAATGACCGCGAGCTCATCCGAACCGCCCGCCTCGATACGGCGGGTCAGGTCTCCTTGACCGGAGCCAATGTCTTGCATGGCATCTTTCAGCAACACCAGACGCCCCAACAAGCGGGTCAACACGCCACTGATGAGCACCACTGCAATCAAGGCAATCACGATTCCACCCACAATCGACGACCAGACCATGGCTGAAATGCCACTCAGTGCCTCGTCGCGATTCAAGGCGATCACCAGCATCCAGTCGGTACCGGCGATCGGTGTCGCAAACGCCAAACGGCGCTCGCCGGCAATCGTCATGTCACGCACAGATCCCGATTTGCTCAGGGCCTCCAACGCGCCACCACCGAGGTCAGGCGCAATGTCAGTCACCGGCTTGAGGACCTTGGCGGTGTCCTCATGCACCATGATTTTTCCGCCCTTGTCAGCGATGAATCCATAAGTCCCTGGCGTTGGGCGGATGGATGCCACATTGCGAACCACGGCATCCATGAAGACGTCGACCGACGTCACGCCTTTGATGGCTCCGCCCTCCCGCACCGCGGCGGAGAAGGTAATCACCAGTTTTTTGGACCCCGCATCCACATAAGGCGGCGTCAGTGCTGGCCCTTGCGCTGCGGCCGCCAATTGGTACCACGGGCGAGCGGTAGGATCGTAGTCCGGCGGGAGGTTTTGCTGTTCTGAGAATGCCGTGCGCTTGTCAGGAAAGCCGATGTAAGCAGAATCAACACCCCCCGCCACCTTGGCCTGCACCAGATATTTGAGCGGATCCGGCTCATTCACCGCAAAACCGAAAGATTTGACAATCTGGTGACGCCCAGCAACCCATTCGGCGATCTCCGATGCGTGGGCCTTGGCAAGTGCTCCGGTCTGGCTATCCAGGGTGCGCAATGCGTGGGAGCGGGCGGTTTGGACATTGGTGATTGAGAGTGCCGCCAAGCCCA
>JAIXVK010000576.1 GCA_027483085.1 Comamonadaceae bacterium
CGCTGAAGATTTTTGTGGATACCGCCGCCGACGTGCGCTTTATCCGCCGCCTGCAGCGCGACATTACCGAGCGCGGCCGCAGCACTGAGAGCGTGATCGACCAGTACTTGGAAACCGTGCGCCCGATGCACAAGCAGTTCATCGAGCCCACCAAGCGGCACGCCCACGTCATCCTGCCCCACGGCGCCAACGACCCCGCGGTCGACATCATCACCACCAAGGTGAAGACGCTGATCAAAGAGCTAGACCGCGGCTAAGCGCCCCGATATGGCAGAGCCGCTGGTTGCCCAATATGGCCCGGATGTGCCGCAGGCCATTGCGCGCATGGTCCGGGCGGTACACCGGCGGTTTGACGCTGATGCCTTTTTGCAGGACGCGCTGAGCGGCTATGAGGCCTTGGCCCTTATTCCGCGTGGCAAGCACATTGCCAGAGCGCTGCAGCGGCACTTGCCGCAAGACTATGCCCAGGCGCTGCCGATTTTGCTGGCGTCTGCTGAGCAGCCGCACGGGCGCGACCCAGGCCTTTCGCTGGCATCGTTTTTGTACCTGCCCCACACCGCGTTTGTGGCGGAATTCGGGCTGGGGCATTTTGAGTTGTCGATGCAGGCGCAGCACGCGCTCACACAGCGCTTTACGGCAGAGTTCAGCATCCGCCCCTACTTGCAACACCACCAAGAGGCCACCCTCGAGCGGCTGATGGAGTGGACGCGCGACCCCTCGGAGCATGTGCGCCGCTTGGTGTCGGAGGGCACGCGGCCGCGACTGCCCTGGGCCTCGCGCTTGCCGGCGTTTCAACGTGACCCTACCCCGGTGCTGGCCCTGCTGGAGCCATTGAAAGACGACCCCGCCCTGTACGTGCGGCGCTCAGTGGCCAACAACCTCAACGACATTGGCAAAGACCACCCCGCAGTGCTGGCCGACACAGCCCGCGCTTGGCTGCAAGGCGCGACACCTGAGCGGAGCTGGACTGTGCAACACGCACTTCGATCAGCAGTGAAACGCGGCGAGGCCGGTGCGCTGGCGGCACTGGGCTTTGGAGAGACGGCCAACGCAGTGGTGAGCCAACCCGCCATCACGCCGCCGCAGGCAGTGATGGGCGGATCGCTGAACGTGGCGTTTGACGTGACCAACACCACTGCACTTCCCCAGCAGGTGCTGGTGGACTTTGCGGTGCACTACGTCAAGGCCAATGGCCAGGCACGCGCCAAAGTGTTCAAGCTCAAAACGCTGGACCTGGCCCCGCACGAGACCCAAAAGGTGGGCAAGAAAATATCGCTGGCCGACATGACCACCCGCAAACACTACCCCGGCCACCACCGGGTAGACGCCATCCTCAACGGCCGCGCCCAGCCGCTGGGCGCATTTGAGCTAACCATAGGCTGAATGCGCAGATGCTGGGGCGCGATGCCCCGGCCAGGTTAGCTTGAAGCGGCGATCACAAAGCCCAACGCCGCCCCCACCGCCGCCACTTGCGCGGCAATGCATTGCTCAGGGTTGGCGCGGGGGCTGTCGGGGTAGACCTCGGTGATGCTGGTGTAGCGCCCCCCGGTAATGCCGGTACACAGGCCCCAGCCTTTCACGTCATAGGCAATCACGCCGGGCGCCTCTAGCGGGGTGCCGATCAGGCCGCCCTCGGCGTCGGCAGGCGCAATGTGCGTGACCTGCTCCACAGCGCGCAGGATGGCCTGCTGGAATGCAGGCTGGGGGTTAGCGGTGTCGTCCACCAGATAAAACCCATCGGGAATAACGCACGGCTCAAAGGCTTTGCCATCCCGCGCGGCCACGGCGGGGCGGTACTCGCTCTCGTCGGTGTCGGTGGTTTCGTGCAGATCGATGTGGGCGGCAAACTGCCCCAGCAGCGGCGCCACTAGGCGCATCAGGGCAGCACTCTCTGGGGCGGGGCTGTCTGCGCGGAAGCTGCGGTTGGGGTCCAGCGCATCAAAGTTCCAGCGCTGAATGCGCTCATAGGCCCAGGGGCTCACGCAGGGTGCCACCAGCAGGTTCACCCGGCCGGCAAAGGCCGCAGCGTGGTCTGCTGCAAAGCGCAACGCGCCATGCACACCACTGGTCTCGTACCCGTGCACCCCACCAGTGACCAGCACGGTGGGCAGAGCGCTGCTCCAACTGCGGCTGCGCAGGGCCATGAGGGGGAACCGCTCCTCACCCAGCGCGGCATCGGCATACACCACTTCGCCATAGCACTCCACATCCCACTGGTTGCGCAGCTGCTCGATCGCAGCCAACACGTCGTCGGCGTAGCTGCGCTGGCGTACCTGGCGGGCGCGCCACTGTTGCACCTCGGCAGGCCCCCAAGGCTGGCCGGGGGTACCCAAGGGATAGAAACGGGAGAGGGTCATGTAAATGCTTTGGCTGTAAAACGTGTTTGCTACGATTTTAATAGCTGCTAGCACAGGCTATTTGAGCGCCAGAGGGCTTTTTGATGCCCTAGCCGAGGGTGGCAGTGCCACCTGCATAGAATGCCCCGTGCGCTGCACTGCCGATGTGCAGCCCCCCCATTTTTTCCCCCAATAAGGACGACGCCATGCCCCAACTGAAACTCAGCTACTTCGATATGCACGGTGGCCGCGCCGAACCTGTGCGCCTGGCCCTGCACATCGGTGGTGTGGCGTTTGACGACCATCGCTTTACCTTCCCTGAGTTTGCAGAGGTCCGCAAAGCCACCCCGTTCGGCCAAGTGCCCACGCTGGATGTGGATGGCACCCAGTTCACCCAAAGCGATGCGCTCTTGCGCTTTGCGGGCAAGCTCGCCGGCCTGTACCCCACCGACCCGCTGCAGGCGCTGTACTGCGACGAAGTGACCTACGTAGTGGAAGAAGCCGGCGCCAAAATGGGCCCCACCTTCCGCATGAGCGGTGATGAGCAAAAGGCAGCCCGCCTGGCGTTGGTCAACGGCTCCATGCCGGTGTACCTGGGCTGGTTGCAGCAGCGCCTGCAAGCCCAAGGCGGCGATTTTTTTGCCGATGGCCGCCTCACTGTGGCCGACCTGAAAGTGTGGGTGGATGTGCGCGCCCTCAACTCCGGCCGCTTTGACCATGTGCCCACCGATTTGGTGGAGCGCGTGGCCCCTGCGCTGAACGCACACATGCAGCGCATGGGCGAGACACCGGCCATCAAGGCCTATTACGCACAGTTTGCAGCCAAGTAAGCGTCGGATGCAGTTGATGGAGCGGCTCATGCCGCACTACCAGTTCAGCGAGAAACACCGCTTGCTCACCCAGGCCAGCCCTGCCGCCCTGATGGACGCGGTGCTGCAGCCCGGCGTGAGCGAAGACCCGTGGGCACGCCGATTCATCCAGCTGCGCGAGCTGCCCGACCGGCTGCGGGGCGCCCTGGGCGGCAGTAGCCGCTTGAAAGACCAGCCCCCTTTCGGGATCGACAACTTCACGCTGCTAGGGCGTGATGGCGATGCTGAGGTGGCCCTAGGCCTGACAGGCCGGTTCTGGCAGGCCGACTACGGCCAGTTGCCAGTGGCAGGTGCCGACGGGTTTGCGGCATTTGCCAAGCCGGGATGTGCCAAGCTGCTGCTGAACTTCAGCACCCAAGCCGATGCCAGCGGCGGCACCTGGCTGCTGACCGAGACGCGGGTGTGGTGCACCGACCGTGCGGCCCTGCTGCGGTTCACCCCCTATTGGTACCTGATACGGCCAGTGAGCGGCTTGATCCGGCACCGGCTGCTCGCCCGCGTGCGCGATGCGGCTCTAGCCGCTGGCTGACCCGATGCCATTCACCCTGCCCCGACTGGCGCTGCTACTTGTAGTAGCGTGCTGGGGAGCTATGGGTAGCCCGGCCCACAGCGCGGCGCCTTTGCCGGACATATTTGCCACGGGGCCGGTGGAGGCTGCAGACACCCACTCCGGCGGGTTCGCCACCACCGTGGGTGGCAACATCCCCGGCGCCTGGCGGCGCAGCGCGGCCACGCTGGAAGACATGATCCAAGAAGTGGCCGCCGCCAAAGCGGCAGGCAAGCCGCTGGTGCTGACCTACACGGGCAATGAAGATGCGCTGATCGCCCGGATCATCCAAGACCACACGGCGGATGCTTATCAAAACTGCCCCCGCCCGCACTGGCACGCCCCCTACCGCGAGCTGCAAATCAAAGACTTTTCGCACGGGTTGACGATTCTGGGGGCCAACGGCTCATCGGCCAACTTTGGCATCACCCTGATCCGCAGCGACAACGTGGTGGTGCGCAACATGAAGATTGGCGCGCTGGCCGGTGCCGTCCACGATGCCGACATGCTGCGGATTGACTCGTCCTCCAACATCTGGATTGACCACAACGAGTTATTTGCGGTCAACAACGAGTGCAAGGGCTCACCGGACGGGGACCTGACGTTTGAGAGCGCCATCGACATCAAAAAAGACTCGCACCGCATCACGGTGTCTTACAACGACATCCACGACAGCAAAAAGGTCGGACTCAATGGCTCGTCCAGCAGCGACATTGCCGGCGGCCGCGAAATCACCTACCACCACAACCTGTACCGCAATGTGCATGCCCGCCTCCCACTGCAGCGCGGTGGCTGGACGCACCTGTACAACAACCTGTACAGCGGCATTACTGACTCCGGCATCAACGTGCGCCAAGCGGGCTATGCGCTCATAGAAAACAACTGGTTCGAAAACGCCAAAAACCCGGTGACCTGCCGCTACGACGCCGGCAACTGCGGCTGGTGGGAACTGCGTGGCAA
>JAIXVK010000560.1 GCA_027483085.1 Comamonadaceae bacterium
CGCAGAACTCGCCCGCCTGCCTGGCTGGAAGAGCATCACCAAGCGCAAGGCTCCTCTGGCAGATGCTGACGACTGGAAAGACAAGACCGGCAAGCTCTCGCAGCTGATCCGCTGATCACAAATTCGGCATGGCTGCCCCTGTGATTGAAGCCGATGCCGTCGTCATCGGAGCAGGCCCAGTTGGTCTGTTCCAAGTGTTCCAACTGGGCCTGCACGAAGTGCAGGCCCATGTCATTGATGCCTTGCCCTACGCAGGCGGCCAATGCATGGAGCTCTATGCCGACAAGCCGATCTACGACATCCCCGGTACACCGGTCACCACCGGCCGCGGCCTCACGCAAAGTCTGCTGCAGCAGATAGCGCCTTTTCAAGCGCAGATGCATTTCTCCCAATTGGTCGAAGCCGTCACCCGTTTGGAGGATGGTCGTTTGCACCTGGTCACCGACGCAGGCACCACATTCATCACCAAAGCCTTGTTTGTAGCAGCTGGTGTGGGGGCTTTCGTTCCGCGCAAACCGGCTGTACCGGAGCTTGAGCCCTTCGAGAACCTCCAGGTGCATTACCCCCATGACGCCGCCCTGCCGGAGGGCAGTTTGCGGGGTGCCCACGTCGTGGTACTAGGTGGGGATGAATCAGCCGTTACTGCAGCTTTGCAAGTGGCATATGCGCCCGTGGATGCCCACCGTCCAGCCAGTGTGACCCTGATCCACCGGCGCGATGTTTTCACGGGTGAGCCCGCCACACTGCAGCAACTCGATGCCGCTCGTGCGAGCGGCACCATCCGGGTATTGCCAGCACAGGTCACCGGATGCGGCACCGATGGTTCGCGCTTGAATTCATTGCGCGTATTGACGGCGGAAGGCACTGAGATATCGGTAGCCGCTGATCATGTGCTGGTGCGCTTGGGAGTTTCACCAAAGATGGGACCGATTGCCGACTGGGGTTGGACCCTTGAACGCAAGCAGGTGCCGGTGAGCACAGAGACCTTCCAGAGTGAAATTCCAGGAATTTTTGCAGTCGGCGATATAAATTTTTATCCAGGAAAGCGAAAATTGATTTTGAGTGGCTTTCATGAGGCTACACTAGCGACCTTCGCAGCGATGGCCTTTATTTCTCCCGAGAAAAAAGTGCTCTTGCAGTACACCACCACGAGCCCGCGATTGCATCAGCTCCTCGGTGTTGGAACCCAAGAAAAAAGTTAGCGACAGAATCTAAAAATTTAGCGTGTTTCTAAAATCACTTAAAAAACACGCTATAATTTGAGGCTTCATTCCTCAATAGCTCAGTTGGTAGAGCGCCGGACTGTTAATCCGTAGGTCCCTGGTTCGAGCCCAGGTTGAGGAGCCAAATTAACCCGCAAGGGTCTTTAAAAACCCCGCTGCGATTGCAGTGGGGTTTTTTCTTTTCCGGCAGGAAACGTGCTGCATGAAAGACCATTACGCCAGTCTCGGATTGAACAGTGCAGCCACACTGGCTGACATCAAAAAAGCCTTCCGTCAAAAGGCTGCGCAGTATCACCCCGACCGCAATCCAGATCCCAACGCGGGCGCTTATTTCCGTGAAGTCCAAGAAGCCTACGATGTGCTCTCGGACACCGACAAGCGTCAGGCCTATGACGACAATCGCCGGCGAGGCTTGCTCGACAACCCCCTGGACACCGCACGCGACATCTGGTCCACGTATTTCTCCCGCATTCTTTGAAAAGGCAAACAGCATGAGCCTCTCCCCTTTCTTTCATCACCTGCGCAGCGCCTACCAAGCCGAACTGGACGACCTGACCTCGGACTCCGAAGGCAGCAACATCCTCGCCAAAAAACTGGCAGAGCGCCGCAAAGAACTGAAGTTTTTGCTGAGCATGCTGGAGTTGAGCCCTGAGATGGTGGCAGTTGTGTTCCATCAGGGTTTCCGATTCAAGCGCCCTGCAGTGATGGAAGAACTGGTGCGCCAGGAGTCGGAAGACCTGCCGGAATGGGACTCGCTGGCCGACGCTGTAGAGCTCGCTCCATGGGCCCACACCTTGGCCCAGCAAGTGCTGCAACAACCGGCAGGTGCGTGGTTTATGAGCGTGGCGGCCGCACTGGAATACCTGCTGAACAAGCCGGATGCCCGATTCGCTGCAGCAGACGAATCTGATGATGAAGAGGATGACCGCGACGACATTGAGCGTGATCCCGAAGGCATGGACGAAGACGAACGCCAAAGCCGTGTGAACGAAGAAGAAGGCGCTGCCTGGATGGTCGAGCAAGGCTTCGACCACAAAGAATAAATCCCGAGCCCGTACCTAGAGGACGCCCCTGTGAGCCAATTAGCCCTGATTGAAAAAACCCAAGCCCTGATCGCTGCCGGCGATATCGTGGGGGCTGAGTCCGTATTGACGGAGCTTGCCGACTCTGAGGGCGACGGCGCCCTGATGGTGGTGCTGGAGCAGCTGCCTGCCAAAGACATTCTGGCGGTGATCCGCGAGTACGACGACTCCAAAGAATCCATCGTGAATTTGCTGATCACACCGCAGCAGTTTGCGCATGCGGTGGTGATCGAAAAGCAATACAAAGACCTGACGCGCACCCATTTGCGCGGCATGATGAACTCGGTGATCTTCCGGGACGACGCGGTCGATGCGATTGAGTTTTTGACGGCTATCGGTGATCTGGAAGGTGGCAGCGAAGCGCTGGCCGATTACTTCACTGAAAAGTGGAGCCGCGTAGAGGCGTTTGCCCGCAGTGGCACGTTTGACACCGTCGAAGATGACGGCGAAATCCTGTCGGAGCAGGCGCTGTACCAATCCGCCTACGTGCGCCCGCGCGTCGATCTGGATGAGGTGGCGGACCAGGACTGGATGCAAATGGCCTGGCTGCTGCGCCATGAGCTACCTGACCTCTTCATCGAAATGCTGATAGTGTTGCGAGCCAAGGCCCGTGCGTTTGACCTGGGCCTTGATGAAGAGGAAGTAGCCGAAGAGGAAGACGACGGCAAAGTCGAAACCGGTGACACCGACCGCGGCAAAGCCACACCCGCTGCCCGCGAAGACGACGAAGAGTCCGCCATTTAATCCATTTGCTCCAGCGCCATGTCCGTTGCACCCCAATCCGTATCCCTGTTTGATAGCCGTCCTTTCTTTGAAAAGGCGCTCACGCACGGCATAGAACACGGCCTGATCGGGCAAGACAAACTCGATGCCATCCGGGCCGATGCGCCCAAGGGCATGGTGCAGATCGCGCGCTATTTCGGGACCGAGTACTTGCGGCCCGAATTGGAGCTTGCCAGAGACCGCATCGTCAACCTGGTCAGTCTGCATCTGGCCCACAGCACGGAGGGCGACCTCCACCGAGCGGCCGAGCTGTTGCGGGACCACAGCTTTCTCTCCCGCTCCAAAGCGGGCTCAGACATGCTCAAAGCGCTGATCACCATGCCGCAGACGACCCACTTCGGGATGAACGAGCGCAGCGGCTTTCGCGATGAGCACATACCCCTGCTGGCCAAATGGAGCCTCAAAACCCTGGCCGAATACCAGTTGGAGTTGGCCAGCCGCAGTCGGGCCACTGCGGTGGTGGATGCGGCCATTTGGATGGCCGGGCAAATGGGTATGGACGTCGAAGAGCTCGAAGAGGCTGGCAAAGACGCAGAAGCCGTCATCCGCACCGCCCTGTTGGCCCGCGCCTGCAAGCGCAGCAGCCTGCCTGACTGGGTTACTTTCGAAAAGATGATTCTGGCCTTGCGCAAGCGCTATCTGGCCAAACCCGGCAAGTTGCCTTTGACCGTGCCCGCCGATTTACCTGCCGAATGGACAGAACTGGTGGAGTCCATACGCGACTCGGTCTGGGCAGACTCCGTCAAATGGCTGGAATCCGACCTGTCTGTGCGCAAGCTGTTTGACCAGACGCCGGCATTCATGGGCCGGTATTTTTGGCTCGAGGACGCCATCCAAGAGGTGGATCAATTCGATAAGAATGTTTCCAAGGCTTGGGCCAAGGCCACTGGTGGTAATGATGACGAAAGCTCCTTGCTCACCCTGTTTTTGTGTATGGCTGCTGGTAGCCCTTCCAAGACGGTACTCACCGAAAAGGCAGCCTCAACCTTGGTAAAGAAGATCCGGAAATCTGGATTGCAGCCCACCCTGCCCTTGCAGTTCATCGAAGCCAACGCGCCTGCCGAACACCTGGAAGACTACGCAAGCCTGTGGAACAACTTTATCGAAGAGTCGAGCGCAACCCTGGCGAGTGACCACGACTACACCTTCAACGATGCGGTGGCGTTAGTGCGCCGCGAGTGCAACGTCCGCGGCTGAGGTCGAGCCCGCTCACACCTGAATGGTGATTTGCGTCTGGATACCGAGGCCATCGATACCGGCACAAACCGTTTGCCCGGCACGCAAATAGACGGGCGGCTTCTGCCCCATCCCCACCCCAGGGGGCGTGCCGGTCGAGATCACATCACCGGGCTGCAAGCTCATAAAGCGGCTGAGATACGCAATCAGAAACCGAACCCCGTACACCATGGTGGCGGTACTGCCGTTTTGAAAGCGCTTGCCATCCACATCCAGCCACATGGAGAGCGCTTGCGGGTCTGGCACCTCGTCAGTTGTTACCAACCACGGGCCGAGTGGGCCAAAAGAATCACACCCTTTACCCTTGTCCCAGGTGCCGCCTCGCTCCAATTGATACTCGCGCTCGGAGACATCGTTGACCACGCAGTACCCGGCAACGTGAGACAGAGCATCAGACTCGTCGATATAGCGCCCCCCTTTTCCGATCACGACGCCTAACTCGACCTCCCAATCGGTTTTGCGCGACCCAGGAGGGATCTGCAGCGGGTCATTGGGCCCTGTGATGGCGCTAGTCCACTTGCTAAACACCACCGGCTCCGGTGGAACTTGCATTCCACTTTCGGCGGCATGGTCTGAATAATTGAGACCAATGCATATGAACTTGCCCACCCCACTCACACAAGCCCCCAATCGGAAATCCTTTTGGGGCACGCCCGGCACCGTGGGTAGCTGTTCCACCTCCAGCAGCGCCAAACGCGCAAGAGTCTCAGGCGCAAGGGCCAAGCCGCCGACATCAGCAATGTGCTCTGACAAGCACCGCACACGCCCTGCCGCATCCAGCAAGCCCGGTTTTTCCTGCCCGGGTGCACCATAACGAACAAGCTTCATGAAATTCCTTGGTTAACACATCACACAATCGGGGTATTCTGCCCCGCTCTTGCCAAAATTTCGGACTCGGGCTTTGCACCTTGTAGTACTCACTCGATAAGGGGTAAAGTGAGGGACACTCAACCCCTTTCAGGCGAGACCATGAGCCCCCAACTCAACAGCAAACCATCTACACACAGCAGCCAGGCAGCTGAGAGCAAATTCCAGCTCCTGTTGTTCCGACTCGGGGACTCGACCGGCAGCGAGCGCAGCGAGCTATTCGGCATCAATGTGTTCAAGGTGCGCGAAATCGTGGTGGCGCCTGAAATCACCAGCATCGTGAATGCACCACAACACGCCCTCGGGTTGGCCAATGTGCGCGGGCAGCTGATTCCGGTGATCAACCTGCCTGCACTCGCGGGCTGTGTGCCGAAAACCGATTCCAAAATCGTGCTGGTGACCGAGTTTGCCCGCACGACTCAGGCGTTTTTGGTGGACGAAGTGGTCGAAATCATCCAGCTTGACTGGAAGCACCTGATCGCATCTGATAACAACAGCTCCGGCTTGCTCTCAGGCGTTGCCCGTATCGATGGCGATGCCACAGACTCCCGCTTGGC
>JAIXVK010000349.1 GCA_027483085.1 Comamonadaceae bacterium
ACTTTGGATGACTAGGGGGTTGTCAGTCTCGATGGCTTTAAAGAAATCATCATACGATCGCGCATGAGCGCCACGACCCCAAAGGGACAAAGCGCCAAAAACCAAGAGGAGACGTCTTTTAGGATGATTGCGCATGGTTACACCTTGAACAAAACATCGAAATTCACGCTTGTCTGTTCTGCAATCTCTTCAATAGTCACGTTCTTCACCTGCGCTAATTCTTGGGCAATATAAGGAACGTAGGAAGGATTGTTTGGCTTGCCACGGTATGGCACCGGTGCAAGGTAGGGGCTATCGGTCTCAATCAGTAAACGATCGAGTGGCACCATGGCTGCGACATCCCTGATGCTTTGAGCAGATTTAAAGGTAATGATTCCAGAAAATGAAATGTAGAAGCCCAAATTAAGCGCTTGGCGCGCGACATTCAAGTCTTCCGTAAAGCAGTGGAAAACACCCCCTGCACTGCTTTGATCACCGCACTCCCCTGCTTCCTTAAGAATTGCCAAGGTGTCGTCCGAGGCGCTTCGTGTGTGAATCACCAGTGGCTTATTCAATTTTCGTGCTGCCTCGATATGCACACGGAAGCGCTCTCTTTGCCACTCCATATCAGAGATGCTTCTTGATCCGAGGCGGTAGTAGTCCAGGCCTGTTTCACCGATTGCCATGACTTTGGGTAGGCTGCCCCATTGCAAGAGACGCTCAAGATCTGGCTCTTGCACTCCTTCATTGTCTGGATGTACCCCGACCGTTGCCCAAATATGAGGCTGAGCCACTGCAAACTCGTGGACCGTAGGAAACTCTTCGAGCGTCGTGCAGATGCACAGGGCGCGAGTTACCTGCGCTATTTTCATCGCATCAGAAATATCTGGCCATTGGGAAGCGAGTTCGGGAAACGTAAGATGGCAGTGGGAATCAGTAAACATGCAAAGTCCGCAAGAAACTGGCGGCCGTCCTCGACACTACATCTGACGTCCTCCGAGTCGTGAGTTTTAAACCGTCTGGGTAGGGCGCTCAGAGGCCATATGCGCCCCCAAAATCTCTTCTATTTTCAACTTGAGTGCCCGTGACTTTTCGTCTTTGGGAAACAAAATACCCACACCTTGGGTTCTCCCGCCAGCAGCTTTGGCGGGTGTAACCCAGGCAACTTTTCCTGCTACGGGGTAGCGCTGCATGTCTTCGGGCAATGAGAGCAACACATAGACATCATCACCCAGGCTGTAGTCGCGCGTTGTCGGTATGAATACGCCGCCCTCGGTAAACATGGGTATATAGGCAGCGTAAAGCGCAGCTTTCTCTTTGATCGAAAGCTGAATAACGCTGGGCCTTGCACTAGCGGTAGGGGTACTGGTCATGGTCTCTTGGGTTCCCCAGAGTTTAGGACGGTTTGCGCTTTGGATACAAGCGACTCGGTCAATAGGCCTGCGTTAAAAGGATGATCAATCGTCTTCATCGACTGTGACAACTCCTTGGACCATGCAGACAGAGAAAACATGGGCGCTCGTACGTCCTGCAGAGCTTGACGTGGAAAAAAGCGGGGATCTGCGCCTGTAGAAACCACCATAAGATCGTGGCAAACCTTCTGAATCGCGTCGATTTGAGAGGCCGCGCTCCAATCTTTGAATATGCTCACATCGCCCATGCGCAAAGCATGGGGGATGGCGGACCACCGATTGAGTGCGCCTTCTGTTTGCGCCAGTGTCAAGGCGAACTCAGGTCTGCCACCGGATGCCTTGAGCGCCAGATTCATCTGCTCAGCAGTGACTGCTTGACCAGCCAACCAACTCTCGGCTTCTTGAAGAGGCGGCCATTGCAATGTGTGAGAAATACAGCGACTACGGATGGTGGGTAGCAACTGGTGAGCAGATTCAGTGGCAAGGACAAACCGCACATCACCCGGAGGTTCCTCCAGGGTCTTGAGCAAAGCGTTCGCGGTAATGTGATTCATCTGCTCCGCAGGGAACACCACAACCACCTTGCCTCGCCCTCTTGCACTGGTGCGTTGCGAGAACTCCACAGCATCGCGCATGGCATCGACTCTGATTTCTTTGCTCGGCTTGCGCTTTTTGTCATCAACCTCGGCTTGGGCCTTTTCACTCAACGGCCAACCGAGCTCGATCATGGTGGTTTCGGGCATCAGCATGCACAAATCCGCATGCGTTCGCACCTCGATAGCATGGCAACTGCCACAGGTGCCGCACGCCCCTGCCCCGCTCGATGCTTCGCAAAGCCAGGCACGCGCAAGCTCCATGGCCAGAGCGTACTGCCCCAGTCCGGACGGACCTTGCAAAAGCCAAGCGTGACCGTTTTGGCTCAATAACGCGCTTCGCTGGCGCTCAATCCATGGTGCAAGGTTCATGCTCTCAGCAGTCCTCGCTTCACAAGTGCTGCCAATACATCTGAGCGCACGGCATCCATGGTTTGATCCGCATTGATCCTGGCAAAACGTGTAGGGTCCTCTTGTGCCCGCCGTTCGTAGGCCTCTGCCACTTTTTCAAAGAACGCCTGAGGCTGAGATTCAAATTTATCCGGGATCCGCGCAGCCGTCAGCCGCTGGGCCGCTACGGCAGCCGGCAAATCAAACCAAACAGTCAACAGAGGCTTAATGAGTTGCGGCGAAGTAGCGTCGTTCTTCGCAACCGGCGGAGTTTGCACCCAAGTTTCAAGGGTCTCCAAGGTGCTCCAGGCACAACCTCTGCCCCCACCCTGATAGGCAAAGCTAGCATCAGAAAATCGGTCGCACAAAACCACATCGCCACGCTCTAGTGCGGGCCAAATCACCTGTTTCAAGTGATCGCGCCTCGCGGCAAACACAATCAGCGCTTCAGTCATCGCGTCCATCGGGTCATTCAAGAC
>JAIXVK010000522.1 GCA_027483085.1 Comamonadaceae bacterium
GAGGGCGAAGGTTGGGCGGTGCGGTTGCAGGGGCTAGATGAGCTGCTGTCCGTATCGCGCAGGCAATTGTCGACCGTCAGAGGGGTGCTTTCTCAATGAGTCTTCGTCGTGCTTTGGTGTTGGGATCGTTAGGAAGTGTTTTGCTGCCAACGGCCCATGCGAAACCAGGCACGATCAAGGTGCAGATTGGTGCTGAAGACGATTGGCGTCCTTACGCCTACACCCTGTCGGGTAAGCCGATGGGCTTTTCGGTAGAGCTGGTGCAGGCCGCTTGGGCGGCTGCCGGCGTCGAGGTGGAGTTGGTGGCCCTGCCGTATGCCCGTTGCATGCGCGAGGTCGAGGCGGGCAAACTCCCCGCGTGCTTCAACACCTTGCGCGATTCGCGCACCGAAGACAAATACCTCTGGCACCGCAACCCCTTGTTTCGCGCCCGGATCGGGATTTACGGTCGCGCAGACGGCCCATCGGAGCCGGTGAACCTGCAAAGCCTTAAGGGAAAGCGCATCGGTGTCACCAATGGCTATGACTACGGCAGCGCCTTTGATGACGACCCCGCCATGGTGCGCGATGTGGCCAACTCGGATCTCACCTCGCTGCGCAAGCTGGTGGCCGGACGGGTGGACTACGCCTTGGTATATGACCGAGTGGCCAACGAAATCGCAGTGAACAACCAGGCGCTGGGGCAGCAGTTCCGCTTGCGCGGAACACTGCTGGAAACGGGGCTGTACCTCTCGTTCTCTAAGCGTTTTGAGGGCGCTGGGGCGCTGTTGCAAAAGTTCGATGCCGGTCTGGAGACGATTCGCAAAAACGGGGAATACGCGCGCATCGAAGCCCGCTGGCGTTAGTCGATGCGCCACCCCATAAAAAAAGGGCCCGAGGGCCCTTTTAGCTTTTTGGCAAACATCGGTCAGCCGGTGTTGCGCAGTCCGGCGGCGATGCCGTTGATCGAGATGTGGATCCCGCGCTGCACCCGTTCGTCGGCTTTGCCCTCGCGGTAGCGGCGCACCAGTTCGACTTGCAGGTGGTGCAAGGGGTCGATGTACGGGAAGCGGTGACGGATCGAACGCTGCAACGCTGCGTTGTTGGCCAAGCGGTTTTTCTCGCCTGTGATGGTGGCGAGCGCCTGCGCGGTGCTGTGCCATTCGGCTTCGATGGCGCTGAAAATTTTCTTGCGCAGTCGGGCATCGCTGACCAACTCGGAGTAGCGCGAGGCCAGGGCCAAATCGCTCTTGGCCATGACCATGTCCATGTTGGAGAGCAGGGTGCCGAAAAACGGCCACTGCTTGTACATTTTTTGCAGGAGTGCAACGCGTTCTTTTTGCTCTGCGGCCGTGCCGGAGCCCACGAACTTTTGCACGGCCGAGCCAAAACCGAACCAACCGGGCAGAGTCAAGCGGCATTGGCCCCAGCTGAAGCCCCAAGGAATCGCGCGCAGGTCTTCAATCCGCTGTGAGGCCTTGCGCGAGGCCGGACGCGAACCGATGTTGAGTTCGGCAATTTCGCGCAAGGGCGTAGAGCTGAAGAAGTATTCGGTGAAACCGGGGGTCTCGTACACCAAGGCACGATAAGCCGCCATGCTGTTGCCGGAGAGCTCTGCCGCTGCTTCCAGGAAGGCCTTGGTAGCCGACTTGGTGGGCTGCAACAAAGTCGCTTCTAGCGTGGCTGCGACCAGGGTTTCGAGGTTGCGCCGGCCGATTTCAGGGTTGGCGTATTTGGAGCCGATCACTTCGCCTTGCTCGGTCAAGCGGATCTGGCCACGCACCGTGCCGGGGGGCTGGGCCAAGATGGCCTGGTAGCTCGGGCCGCCGCCGCGACCCACGGTGCCACCGCGGCCGTGGAACATGCGCAGCTGGATCTTGTGCTGGGCAGCCAGCACGTCAAACAATTCGACCAAGGCGATTTCGGCCCGGTACAGCTCCCAGTTGCTGGTGAAAATGCCACCGTCTTTGTTGGAGTCGGAGTAGCCCAGCATGATGTCTTGCTCGCCACCGCTGCGCTTGACCAAATCGGCCACACCCGTCAGCGCATAGAACTCACGCATGATGGGCGCGGCGTTGCGCAGGTCTTCAATGGTTTCGAACAGGGGCACCACGATCAGGTCGGAAATACCCGCCGCATCCAGGGTGCCGCGCATCAGGCCAACTTCTTTCTGCAGCAGCAGCACCTCGAGCAAGTCGCTCACGGTTTCGGTGTGGCTGATGATGTAGTGGCGAATCGCCTCGACGCCAAAGCGTTCGCGCATGACCTTGGCCATGGCAAAAATGGCGAGCTCGCCTTGGGCGTGTGCCGAGTATTCCGCGCCGTGCACCCGCAGCGGGCGTGCGTCGTTGAGCAGGCCCATCAGCAGGGCACGCTTGGCATCTTCTGACAGGCTGCTGTAGTTGGCGTGCACACGGGCGGTGGCCAGCAGTTCTGCCACCACTTCTTCGTGCTTGTCAGAGCTCTGGCGCAAATCAACCGTGGCCAAGTGGAAGCCAAACACTTCCACCGCGCGGATCAGGGGGTGCAGCCGCTGTGCCGTCAGTGCGCCACCGTGGTTGGCCTTGAGGGAGGTTTCAATCACCCGCAAGTCGGCCACAAAGTCTTCGGCCAGCAGGTAGGGGTTTTGCGGTGCTACCGCGTGGCGGGCTGCTTCGGTGCCGGTCAGGTCGGACAAGGTGGCAGCCAGGCGCGCATACATGCCGGTCAGGGCGCGGCGGTAGGGCTCGTCTTTGCGGTGGGCGTTTTGATCTGGCGAGCGCTCAGCCAGCGCTTGCATTTCGGGGGTGCAGTCGGCCAGCATGGCGGAGATGGAGAGCTCACCGCCCAGATAGTGCACCTCGGTCAGGTAGTGGCGCAGTGCCACTTCCGCCTGGCGGCGCAGGGCGTATTCCAGGGTCTGGGCGCTGACGTTGGGGTTGCCGTCGCGGTCGCCACCAATCCACTGACCCATGCGCAAAAAGCTGTGCACCGGCTGGTTGCCCAGCATGCTTTCGAGCTCGGCATACAGCTTGGGAATCTCGCGCAAAAAAGTGGATTCGTAATAGCTCAGGGCGTTTTCAATCTCGTCTGCCAC
>JAIXVK010000434.1 GCA_027483085.1 Comamonadaceae bacterium
ATCGCTATCAAGCAGCAACACAGACGCTTTTGCTATGAAATTCACCGGTACCTCCAACTACGTTGCCACCCAGGACCTGATGCTGTCGGTCAATGCCGCCATCACCCTGCAGCGCCCTTTGCTCGTCAAGGGCGAGCCCGGCACCGGCAAAACCATGCTGGCCGAAGAGGTGTCTGAGGCCCTGGGCATGCCCTTGCTGCAGTGGCACATCAAGTCCACCACCAAGGCCCAGCAGGGCCTGTACGAGTACGACGCCGTGAGCCGCCTGCGCGACTCGCAGCTCTCAGATGTGGATGGCGGTGAGCGCGTCAAAGACATCAACAACTACATCATCAAGGGCGTGCTGTGGCAGGCCTTCACCGCCGACCAACCCGTGGCGCTGCTGATTGACGAAATCGACAAGGCCGACATCGAATTCCCCAACGACCTGTTGCGCGAAATCGACCGCATGGAGTTTTACTGCTACGAAACACGCCAGCTCATCAAGGCCAAGCACCGGCCGCTGGTGTTCATCACCTCTAACAACGAGAAAGAGCTGCCCGACGCGTTTTTGCGCCGCTGCTTCTTCCACTACATCAAGTTCCCGGACGCGGCCACCATGCAAAGCATTGTGGATGTGCACTTCCCCGGCCTGAAAAAAGAGCTGGTCAGCGCCGCCATGAAAACCTTCTTCGAGGTGCGCAACCTGCCGGGCCTCAAGAAAAAGCCCTCCACCAGCGAACTGCTGGACTGGCTCAAGCTGCTTCTGGCCGAAGACATTCCCGCCGAAGCCCTGCAAAGCAAGGACGACAAAATGGCTGTGCCCCCGCTGGTGGGTGCACTGCTGAAAAACGAACAAGACGTCACGCTGTTTGAAAAGCTGATGTTCATGCAACGCCACAACCGCTGAGCTATACCCGATGAAAAATAATCCGTTGATTGAAGGCCTATCCGACGCCATAGGCTTTGTGGGTGGTGCACTGCTCGGCTTCTGGTTGGGCCGCTTATTAGGACTTGATGTATTCGCGCAGGGCTACGGAGCCGCCAGCATCGGCGGCATTGTGCTCGTGGGTGTTGGCGGGGGACTGGGCCTTCAGGCTGCGCGCCGATGGCGCAATCGCAACCAGGACAAGGCAGACTAAGCCCATGGCATTCGTCGAACCCGTCACCCTGAGTGCCCGCGGCATCACTTTGCTGCCGTTGGCACTGGAGCACGAAGCAGGCTTGCGCCTTGCCGCGGCGGACGGCGAGCTCTGGAATATCCGCGTGACCTCGGTCCCCGAGCCGGAAAACACCCGCAAATACATCGAAGACGCGCTCGCCATGCGCGAGGCTGGTAACCGCTTCGCTTTTGCCGTCACCGAGACGGCCACCGGCAAGGTGCTGGGCTGCAGCAGCTACCACGACATCGTGCCGGCAGTAAAGCGCGTTGAAATCGGCTGGACCTGGTACGCCAAAAGCAGCCAGCGCAGCCACGTCAACACCACCGCCAAGCTACTGCTGCTGACCCACGCTTTCGAGACGCTGGGCTGCCATGTGGTGGGCTGGCGCACCGACAACTTCAACTTCGCATCCCAAGCCGCCATCGAGCGCTTGGGCGCCAGACGAGACGGCGTGATCCGCGGCCACGCCCTGCGCCGCGACGGCACTATTCGCGACACCGTGATGTACAGCCTGCGCAGCGGCGAGTGGCCTGAAGTGAAAGCCCAGCTCTTGTACCTGCTGGACAAACCACGCACCTGAGAGAACCCCCATGCTGCTGGACTTCTTCTACACCCTGCGCTCCGCCAAGCTACCCGTCTCGGTCAAGGAATACCTGACGCTGCTCGAGGCACTGCAAAAAGGAGTGGTAGGGCCGAACACCCGGCCTGCGGATGGTGAGGGCGAGGCCAGCGGCTACAGCATTGACGACTTCTACTTTCTGGCCCGCACCACGCTGGTCAAGGACGAGAAGCACTACGACAAGTTCGACCGGGCCTTCGGGGCCTACTTCAAAGGCATCGAACACGTCAGCGATTTCACCAAAGACATTCCGGCCGAATGGTTGCGCAAAAACCTCGAAAAGTTTTTGACGCCTGAAGAGCAAGCCAGGCTGCAGGCCATGGGCTGGAATGAGCTGATGGAGACTCTCAAAAAACGCCTCGAAGAACAAAAAGAACGCCACGAAGGTGGCAGCAAGTGGATTGGCACGGGCGGCACATCGCCCTTTGGTGCTTACGGGCAGAACCCGCAAGGCATCCGCATAGGGCAGGACAAGAGCCGCAACCGCAGCGCTGTGAAAGTGTGGGACCAGCGCGCCTACAAAGACTACGACGACACCCAGGAGCTCGGCACCCGCAACATCAAGGTGGCGCTGCGACGTCTGCGCAAGTTCGCCCGCGAAGGCCATGAGGATGAGCTGGACCTTGACGAAACCATCAGCAAGACGGCGGCGAATGCCGGCTTTCTGGACATCAAAATGCGCCCGGAGCGGCACAACAACGTCAAGGTGCTGCTACTGATGGACGTGGGCGGCACCATGGACGACCACATCCAGCGGGTGGAAGAGTTGTTCAGTGCGGCCAAGACCGAGTTCAAGCACCTGGAGTTTTATTACTTCCACAACTGCGTCTATGACTTCATGTGGAAGAACAATCGCCGACGCTTTGCCGAGAAGTTCGATACCTGGGACATCATCCGCAAGTACAACAAGGACTACAAGCTGATCTTTGTGGGCGACGCAACCATGAGCCCCTACGAAATTTTGCAACCCGGTGGCAGCGTGGAATACAACAACGAAGAGCCCGGCGCCGAATGGCTGCAGCGGCTGATGAGCGCCTTCCCCAAATTCGCATGGATCAACCCCGAGCCCCAAGGCGTCTGGCAGTACCGCCAGAGCATCGCGGTCATCCAGCAGCTGGTGCAAAACAAGATGTACCCCCTCACCCTCAAAGGCCTGGAAGAGGCCATGCGGCAGCTGACCAAATAGTCATCATCCCGCATGGGGAGATGCCCCGCGCGCAGGCCGATACAATCCCGCGTCCAGTCTTCGTAGTTCAATGGATAGAACGGCCCCCTCCTAAGGGGCAGATACAGGTTCGATTCCTGTCGAGGACACCAAACAAAAGCCCGCAAGCGCCTAAAGCCTTGCGGGCTTTTTCTTTTGTCTTTGCCAAGACATAGGCTTGTCCGGTGAGTACTCAGATTTTGAGCCAAACATTCAGAGGTCTACCACAGGACATTTGCGGGTAGCAAACCCCGCAAATCGATGTCCGTAAACCCGTCACTTAACTCGATGAGACGTCCAACCTCGGTTCACCGAAATTGCGGCCCCGATAAGGTTTTGGGCAGCAGGGCCAGGATGTGCCAATTGATTCTTCACAAGCACAGCTCATTTCATTTTCAGGCTAGCCACAAGACCTACGGCGACAAGAATGGGACATCATTCTTCGATTGATGCCGCCCTAAAATGGGCGCCAACACACCACTGGATTTCTCGCAGCAATGGTGGGCTAAATAAGGTTATCAAAGGGTGGAAATGAGAATAAAACTTGCGGTGCTGGGTCTTAACTTTTTCTTGGCCGCCTGTGGCGGCGGTGGCGGCGGAGGCGGAACGGGCTCGAGTGGCGCCCCAGCAGCATCTGCGTTGAGTGGCGTTGCAGCGGTGGGCGACCCTATAGTCAATGCAGACGTTCGTCTGATTTGTGCCGCGGGCAGCGCGCCTTTGTCGGTCAAGACAGGAACCACAGGCAACTGGCAAATAATCTTGAATGGGCAAGCGCTTCCCTGCGCGGTACAGGCCAGTGGCGGCACCATCAATGGAGTGGCCAACACAAGCGTCTATCACTCAGTGGCCCTCAAAGCCGGAACGGTCAATGTCACGCCGCTCACTGACCTATTGGTCGCCAATCTGGTCGGAACTTCGAGTCCGGCTACTTGGTTCTCATCCTTGAGCGGAACAGCTGCAGCACTGGCTACTGTGACGCAGACTCGGGTCGACTTGGCCCTCGCCAATTTGAACGCGGCATTTCCTACCCTGCCCATGTACGCGGTTGGAAGCGACCCCATTACATCGGTCTTTACACCTGCCCCGGGCAATCCACATGACGATATGCTTTCTGCCTTGCGGACAGCAATGACCAATTCGGGCATCTCCTACTCGAGTCTGCTCAGCAATGCGTCAGCTACACCCTTCCTCCCGCCGGCGCCACTCAGCACAGCTTTGTCAACTGCCTACCAAGGTACCAGCAGCGGCAGTTCGGCGGTCTACTTCCCTCTAGATTCAGCCTTTACTACGTTGGAATCCAGTGCTTTGACAATCACCATGTCCGGGAATTACTTCGGAAATACCCTGAGTCTCACCCGCACCAGTGCGCCTATTAGCGGCCCGCAAAATTTCGATGGACGTGCCGCAATTGCTTCCAGCTTCAGTGGATCACTCACCTATCTTGGCAATACTAGTCAACTGTCCACCAGCACCTCCTACTTCAGTGCCGCACCCTACAAGAGATTGGGCGATGTCGGCCCTAACTGGTACACCGTCTACTCCAATCAGATTCCCCTTCCTAGCAAAGCGACTATCGGGTCTTCAGGTAGTTTCAATACAGGAACCGAATACGCCGACGCAACACGCACGACCGTATTGAGTACTTTCGTGGAAACCTGGTCTTTGGCTGCCGGGACAGCCCCAGGAACGGCAAAGCTTTGCGTGCACACCACTACGAAATCGCCATCCGGCACGGCAGCGCCAACCGTATCGAGCGTGTGTGTTACCACCGATACTGCTGGCAATGTTTTGCAGTTGCAATCGATATGATCGCTCGATGGAACTGTCCTAACACTGACCAGCACCTCTATTGCTACTCCACCGCCTGTGGTGGTCAGCACTTTACCGGTTTCAGGTGCAGTTGAGATCGGAACTGCCGCACCCGTCATGGTGACCTTCAATAAGCCTATCGATCCGCACACGATCACGAATTCGACATTCACGCTCTATGGGCCCGATGGACCGGTTACTGGAACCGTTTCGGTGAATGGTGCGACTGCAACCTTCACTCCGTCGGCTCCTTTAGCCTCAGACTCCTGGTATTACGCGACCATATCCGGTAGTGTTAGGGATGTGTCGGGCAATGTACTAGGCAGCGGCTATCCGTGGAACTTTAAGACCAAGATGGTCCCAAAGGTAGTGACTACCAACCCTACCCCCTACAGCTACCCTTTCGCGCTGAACGGTGTCATAGCGGCGACCTTCAATACCGCCCTAGACGCGAGCACAGTCAACGTCAATAACTTCAAGGTCTCTGGGCCGTCGGGGCCCATCGCCGGCACGGTTGGGTATTCGGGCCTAACTGCAACTTTTACGCCTACGGTCCCCCTTACCGTCAACACGGTGTACCGTGCGTCCATCACATCTGGTGTGAAGGATTTGTCTGGTGAGGCGGCTACGGACCGGTCGTGGACATTCCAGACCTTCGCGCCTGGTACTGCAGCCACACCGCAGCCCTTCACTCCCGTACCTTTGGGTTTGTGGCAACCGCCGGCCGGCGCAACACCGAGTTCTGGAAATTATGTTTACTTGCAAAGCGATGTTGGCGACTATATTGGAGGGGGGCAGACTTACACCTTTACACCGCTGAATGCCCAACTTTTTTTCAGCACGAACTCGGGTGGCGTAAGTTTCTCCGTTACCGGAAACTCATACTGGAGTGGCGCCTTTTTTGGTCCCAGCACGTTGAGCCAACTTCAGGTTGGCTATTACTCGGGACTCACTCGCTGGCCATTCCACAACCCTGTTCTGGGTGGATTGAGCTGGTCAGGTGATGGGCGTGGTTGTAACACGCTGTTAGGCTGGTTTGCCGTTGACAATGTCATTTACACCAATGGAATACTCACCGGCATTGATCTGCGCTTTGAACAGCAATGCGAAGGTGGTCAGGCCGCCTTGCATGGTGCCGTGCATTGGAGACAATAGCTATGAAACGCAAAAGTAGGCAAATGGGCACACAGACAAGCCCGACACCTACCTTCATCCTTCGATTGGGGGTATTGCCGGGCAGCTCTGTCGAAACTCGCTTGGGAATCTCCGTGATAGCTCCAACCCCGTCGCGATTGTTAGGCCCTTGCTTATCCACGTAGGTGTACTTTGCTGGTTTCTTCGTTCCTGTCGACAGCACCAGCCACTTTTGCATCAAATCCGACTCTAGCGCTCATAGAGTCTGCATTAGCAGCTATCAAAAAGTGAGCAAATCAGAGCTGGCGCAGCGCAATGATGTCTTCCCGCACGGCGGCCGACCACGTCCTGCGGTCGCGCCCGTCGGCGGTTTGCGGGGTTCCAAACGTCACTACCGCCTGAATGCCGTCGCTGCACAGCGTGCGCCACAGGGAACCGAGCAGCGTGTCGTCGCCGATGTAGCAAGGGGCAAAGCTTTGCTGGCCCTGCGCGTCGGCAAACTGCAGGGCCACCGGTTGGATGGGAGCATTCACCGCAATAGCCGCCTGCAACAGGTTTGCGTGGAAGGGCAGCACATGGGTGCCATCACCTGTAGTGCCCTCTGGGAACACGGCCAGCACCTCGCCCAAGCTCAGGCGCTCGGCCATATGATGCACCACACGCATGGCATCGCGGCGGGATTCGCGTTCGATGTACAGCGTGCCGGCGCCGGTGGCCAGCGTGCCCACCACAGGCCAGTGCTGGATGTCTGCCTTGGAGATAAAGCGGCAATGCCGGGCCGCATGAATGACCACGATGTCCAGCCAAGAGATATGGTTGGCCGCCAACAGCACCGGGCCACCTGCAGGTGGCGTGCCATTTACTACCAATTTGATAGCTAGCCGCGCAAGCATGGCCTGCGCCCAGGCCTGAACCTCTGCATCACGCTCGCGCTGCGTCAGACGGGGGAAACCCGTGCGAATGCGCCACGCGCCCGCCAGCACATGCAAAAGGACACGACTGATTCGCCAGAGGGCTTTGAGTTGGCGCATGGGCTCGGGGCTCGGTACGACTTCAGGCTGCGGTGTAGGCCACGCGGCCACCAACCAGCGTGGCTTTGACGCGGCCGGGCAGCTCGTAGCCACCGAAAGGCGTGTGGTGCCC
The DNA here is from genome assembly GCA_027483085.1 of Comamonadaceae bacterium. GTDB lineage: Bacteria > Pseudomonadota > Gammaproteobacteria > Burkholderiales > Burkholderiaceae_C > Allorhodoferax. The sequence continues at coordinate 7,052 of JAIXVK010000434.1, forward strand.
TTGGCTGACCAGTGCGGATGGCTCCACCACCCAGTGGGCGGCGGGGTCAAACACGCAAATGTCGGCTGCGCCACCTGCTGTGAG
>JAIXVK010000564.1 GCA_027483085.1 Comamonadaceae bacterium
ATTTCGCCGATCATGATCACATCCGGGTCTTGTCGCAATATCGCCCGTAGGGCCTTGGCAAACGTGAGGTCGATCTTGGGGTTGACCTGCGTCTGGCCGACGCCGGGCAGCTCGTACTCGATCGGGTCTTCTACCGTCATGATGTTCTGGCGCGCAGCATCCAGCCGCCCGAGCGAGGCGTACAAGGTGGTCGATTTGCCCGAACCGGTGGGGCCTGTCACCAGAATGATGCCGTGGGGCTGGGCAATCAGGCCTTCAAAGCGGCGCAACACATCGCCCTGCATGCCCACCGCCTCCAGGCTGCGCTGGTCCTGGCTCTTGTCGAGCAAGCGCAGTACCGCCCGTTCGCCGTGGGCGCTGGGCAAGGTGCTGACCCGCACATCGACGGCGCGGGTGCCGATGCGCAGCGAAATGCGCCCGTCTTGCGGCAAGCGCTTTTCTGAAATGTCCAGATCAGCCATGATCTTGAGCCGCGAAATCAGCGCCGCATGCAAGGCGCGGTGGGCTTGCACCACCTCGCGCAGGGACCCGTCCACCCGGAAGCGGACTGATGAGTTGCGCTCAAACGGCTCGATGTGAATGTCACTGGCCCCATCGCGTGCGGCTTGCGTGAGCAATGCGTTGAGCATACGGATGATGGGGGCGTCGTCTGCGGTTTCCAGAAGATCCTCCACCGCGGGCAGCTCTTGCATCATCCGCGTCAAATCAGCCTCACCCTGCACCTCGTTCATCACCGTGGCGGCGCTCGACTCGCCTTGGGCGTAGGCCATGCTGATGCGCTGGGCCAATTCCGCCGCGTCCTGGGTTTGCAGGTGGTCGATGCGGTGCTTGCGCATCACCTCAGAAATGGCAGAGGCCGCGGTGTCTGCGTGAACCCAGAGGTACAGGCGGTCGTTGTCGTCCTCCAGCAGCAGCTGCTGGCTGCGCGCGAACGCGTAGGGGAGCGGGTAGCGCATGTACAAGCCCTATTGCGCTGGGGTCAATAGAAGGCTACCGGGCTTGAGCAGCAGATTCGGGAGCACCGGCGCTTCATTGATCGGCAGGGTGGAGCTGGGCTCCGGCTGGCCGGATTGCTGTGTGCCGCGCATTTGTTCGTAGCGCTCGTTGGACAGGGCTTGTGTTGCTGTTGCGTCGCGCACCACCACCGGCCGCAAAAACACCATCAGGTTGGTTTTCTTGCGGCTGCGTGCCTCGCTTTTGAACAAGTTGCCAAAGAAGGGCACATCGGCCAGGCCGGGCACCCGTTCCTGGCTGCCTGCGTATTCGTCCTGCAGCAAACCGCCAAGCACCACAACCGCACCATCTTCGACCAAAACATTGGATTCAATCGTCCGCTTGTTGGTGGTCGGGCCATTGGCCGCGTTGACGGTGGAGGCCAACACGCTGGACACCTCCTGAAAAATGGTCAGCTTGACGGTGCCGTTTTCACTGATCTGCGGCTTGACCTTCAGGGTCAGACCGACGTCTTTGCGCTCAATAGTTTGAAACGGATTGACGCTGCCGGAGCTTGCACCGGTGTTGGTGAACTGCCCGGTCACAAACGGCACGTTTTGGCCGATCACGATTTTGGCTTCTTCGTTGTCCAGAGTGAGCAGGTTGGGCGTGGACAGCACATTGCCACTGCCGGTTGCCTCCAAAAAGCGGGCCAGAAAACCCAGCACATATATGCCATTGGTTTTGTTGGCCACCCCCACGTTCAGGCCCTTGCCCGGGGCGACGGTGCCCCCTGCCCCTTGTGTCGCCAGACTGATGATGTTGTTGCCCGCAGCCCCGAAATTGGTACCCAGCAGACCGATCGAGCTATCGCCGGCATTGCCCAGCGCGCCTTGCCACTGGATGCCGAACTCTGCTGCCTTGTCAGCGCTCACCTCGGCAATCAAGCTCTCCACGAACACCTGTGCCCGGCGCGCATCGAGCTTGTCGATCACCGCGCGCAACTGCCGGTACTGCGGCTCGCTGGCGGTGATGATGAGCGAGTTGGTCGTCGGGTCCGCCTGGATTTGGCCGCCCGTGCTGGGTGCTTGCGCTGCGCCCAAGGTGGAGGCGCCCGCACCTGCGGTGGGAGCTGCGCCGGTGGCCACCGGCGCATTGCCACCCAAGCCTCCGTTGGCGCCCATCGCGGCGCGCAGGGTGGTCGCCAGCTGCGTGGCGTTGGCATTCTTCAGGTACACCACGTAGATGTTCCCTGCAGCACCATTGACGCTGGCCACCGGTTGGTCGAGCTTGTCGATCAGGTTGATGGCCAGTGCCAGGCGTGCCTGGTTGGCGGCCCGCACAATCAGCGCGTTGCTGCGCGGCTCGGCCACTACGGTGGTCTTGAAGCCGGTTTCCGCACCTCCAGCCGGGCTGGCGGCGGTGCTCTCCATCAGCCGCAGCACCAGCGGCGCGAGGTCGGTGGCGCTGGCATTCTTCAGTGGGATGATTTCGACGTCGGTGGCGTTCGGCACATCCAGTGCCGCCACAATCCGCGCCAGGCGGCGCAGGTTGTCGGCGTAGTCGGTGATGACCAGCGAATTCGTCGCCGGGTTCACGTTGATCGGGTTGTTGGGGTTGATCAGCGGGCGCAGCACTGCCACCAGGTTGTTGGCGTTTTCGAACTGCAGTTTGATGATCTGGGTCACCAGCTGGTTGCCCGGCGTGTTGGGGGCGCCGTTCTCGGTGGCGGAAACGCCGCCGCCGATCAGCTTGGCATCGGCCTCGGGGACCACTTTGTCCAAGCCATCCGACTGCACCACTGCGTAGCCCATGCTACGAAGCACCGCCAGAAAGTGGTTGTAGGCTCGGGCGGGCGACATGGGGCTGTCAGAAACCAAAGTCATCGTGCCTTTGACCCGTGGGTCCACCACCACATTGCGCCCGGTCATGATGGCCATGGTGCGGGCGACCGCCTCAATTTCAGCGTTGCTGAAGTTCAGCGTGATCGGCTCACCCCGCTTGACTGTGGGCGCAGTATTGCTGGTCTGTGCCCAGGCCTGAGAGCCAAATGGGGCCATAGCGCCCATGCCGATTGCGCCAGTTGCTATTAATTGAATAGCAATGTGTGTGCTGCACAAGCGTCGATAAAGAGGAGTGGACATTCCTTAACCCAGTTGAATCAGAGACCGCGCGCCTTGGCGCTGTCCAATGATATTCAGCAAATTGGAGAGTGTGTCCTCACGGCCCTCCGCGGCGCGGGCTTCTCCGGTAAAGACCAGCCCTTGAGGCCCGATTTTTCCGGTCCCGCTGAGCTGCAGTGCCCCCTCAAGGGTCGAGAGCGTCATGGCTGTTTGCTCGCCGCCACGCAGGGTCACCCGGTAGCTGCCCACCGGGCGCAAGGTCGACAGGCTGGTACTCATGTTCAGCGCGTCCAGCGCGAGCTCGCCGCCGAGTTGGGTGCCGGTGGCGTTCAACCGTACTGTCAGGCTGCGGGTGGCCAACGTCAATTGCCCTTGGGGTTGCAGCGTGTTCCAAGGGGTGCCGAGGCCGGTCAGCAGACCTGCCGGAATGCGCAAGCCTTGTGCCGGTAGCAAATCATCCGCTCGCAGCTGCACGGACTGGAGGCTGCCGTTCACATGCCAAATCCAGGGCGCGCTGAGGCAACAGTCTGCCCGCCACTCGGCGCGCACACCCGGGCCGCCGTCGTACCAAGCAGGGCGCAGGGTCCAGCGCAGGTCGCCGGGCAAGGCCTTGCTGCCCTCGGCACCACTGCGCAGGAGCACTTGGGCACTGCCATTCCATACGGTGCCGGTCGGGTTGTGCAAGCGCAGCGGTGCGTCTGCCCAGACCAATCCGGCAGCCAGCCAGCGCGCCGGCGCAAATGCCAAGGCACCTGCCAGCACACCCAGCAAAACTCCCATCACGACCCAGCTCCACGGGCCACGTGTGGCGCCTGTGTTCAGCTGCCTTTGGGCGCGTCGCAGGATGTCGGGGCGGGTAGCCATCACATTAGCCGCCCGGCAGGGTGAAGGTCACCGTGCCACTCCAGAGGCGGCCGTCACGACGCCATTGCGCCTGGGTCGGCAGCATGCGGGCCTCCACCCGCACCACTGCCAGCCAGCGGGCCAGGGTTTCCGCCTCCACCCCTTTGAGGGTGACGGTGGCTTGCTGGTTGAGTATCAGCAGGCTGGCGCGGGGCCCGAGGCCTGTCACTGCGGCTTGCAGGCCTGCTTGAGCCGCTTGCGGTGCCAGGGCCGGGCGACTTTGCAGCGCGGTGGCTTGTGCCTGCAGCGTTTGCATTTGTTGAAGTTGGGCATCCAGCACAGCCCGTTGTGCAGGGTAGGCTTTGACACTGCGCCACGCCGGGGCAATGGCGATGGTCCACATCAGGGCGGCCAGTACCAAAACCACGGCGGCCGAGAGCAGGGTTTGCTCGCGGGGGGGGCGCTGGTTCCACCAGGTGCGCAGGGTTTGGTAGTTCATGGGCTCAGCACCCAGGTGGTGCTCTCGGTCCGAAGGCGCAAGCCTTTGTTTTGCAGGCCGTCACGCAACGAAGCCGGGGGCTCGGCATTGCCGGCTGGTGGCGTTAGCCGTAACTCGCCTGCTACGTATTCGATAGCGGATGGCGTAGTATCTGCCTGGGCTACCGTGCCAAAAGCCTCTAAAAGTCGCTCCATGTCGCGCGCCCGTGTCTGCCCGCCGGCCTGGCCCAGGGCTTCTACCGCGCGCTGCATTTGCAAAGGTGCATCGACCACTACCGTGGTGGCCGGAAAGGTACTGACCAGCACACTCTGGATCGCACTGCGCTGCTCGGTCAGCGCTTGGCGGGCTTGCCACGCCTGCAGGTTCAGGCCTACTAGCTGCACCGCAGCGAGTACACCCAGCGCCCAACGGGCCGGCCGCCAGGCCGGTGCTTGCCACAGCGCTGTTGCCGTTTCAGTCACTCGCTGCAACAAGGCATGGCGGTTGGCAAATTCGCCTTGCGCAAGACTCCAGGGGCCGTTGGCGGCGGCGCGCAAGCGGTCCGCACGGTGTTGCACCGTGACCTCCCGGTGGGTTTGTGATTCTGC
>JAIXVK010000334.1 GCA_027483085.1 Comamonadaceae bacterium
CGGCCACTGCCGCTTCAAACGCCACCATCACGCCCTTGGCGGATGCCGCAGCAAAAATTTCGGTGCCGTGCACAGCGAGCAAGGCCTTGTTGGCTGTGACCACATGCTTGCCGGCGGCAATGGCTTCGAGCACCAGCGCCTTGGCAATGCCGTAGCCACCGATCAGCTCGATGACGATATCGATCTCGGGGTTGGCGATAACGGCGCGCGCGTCGTTCACTACCTTCACGTCAGGGCCGACGACGCTTTGGGCACGCGCTACGTCGAGGTCAGCCACCATGGTGATTTCGATACCGCGGCCGGCACGGCCCTGGATTTCTTGCTGGTTGCGCTTGAGCACATTGAATGTGCCGCTTCCCACGGTGCCAATGCCGAGCAGGCCTACTTGTATCGGTTTCATATCGTTCTTACGTTAAAAGTGCGTCTAGCCCTTGCAAACAGTGCGCGGGCAGCTATCAAAATCAGAGTGAGTCAGTTCCCGTTGCGCTTGCGATAGCTCTCAAGGAACTTGGCAATGCGGCCGATGGCTTCGCGCAAATCGTCCTCGTGCGGGAGGAACACGATGCGGAAGTGATCGGGCGCGTGCCAGTTAAAGCCGGTTCCCTGCACCAGCATGACGCGGGTCTCGCGCAGCAGCTCCAGGAAAAATTGCCGGTCGTCCGAGATGGGGTACACCTTGGGGTCCAGCTTGGGGAACATGTACAGCGCGGCCTGCGGCTTCACACAGGTCACGCCGGGAATGGCGGTAATCAGCTCATAGGCCAAGTCGCGTTGGCGGCGCAAACGCCCGCCTTCGCACACCAAATCGTTGATGCTCTGGTAACCACCCAAAGCTGTCTGGATCGCCCACTGGCCGGGCACGTTGGAGCACAGCTTCATGTTCGAGAGCATGTTCAAGCCCTCGATGTAATCGGTCGCCGACTTTTTGTTGCCTGACACCACCAGCCAGCCAGCACGGTAACCGCAGGAGCGGTAGCTTTTGGACAGGGAATTGAAGGTGAGCGTTAACACGTCGGTCGACAGGCTGGCCATGGCCGTGTGCTGGATACCGTCGTACAAGACCTTGTCGTAGACCTCATCCGCCAGAATCACCAGGCCGTGCTGGCGGGCGATCTCGATGATGCCTTGCAGCAGCTCGGTGGAATACAACACGCCGGTCGGGTTGTTGGGGTTGATGACCACGATGCCCTTGGTGCGCGGCGTGATCTTGGCGCGGATGTCGTCCAGGTCGGGCATCCAGCCATTGTTTTCATCGCACAGGTAATGCACCGGTGTGCCGCCGGACAGGCTGGTGGCTGCGGTCCACAAGGGGTAGTCAGGCATAGGCAGCAACAACTCGTCGCCGTTGTCCAGCAAGGCGTTCGTGGCCATGGTGATCAGCTCACTGGCGCCGTTGCCCAGATAAATGTCATCCAGCGTGACGCCGGCAATACCCTGCTTCTGGGTCTCGTGCATCACCGCTTTGCGGGCAGCAAAAATGCCTTTGCTGTCGGAGTAGCCTGCCGAGTTGGGCAGGTTGCGGATCATGTCCTGCTGGATTTCCTCGGGTGCATCAAAACCGAACACCGCCAAGTTGCCCAGATTGAGCTTGATGATCTTCTGGCCCTCGTCCTCCATCTGACGCGCCGCGTCCATGATGGGACCGCGGATGTCGTAGAGCACGTTGGCCAGCTTGGCAGATTTCTGAATGGTTTTCAAAGTCCCTCCGGGAGGTGTCAGCACAGGGCGAAACCTATAATTTGACCACAGTTCGGCAGGCACTCCGCTTGCGTCTTCCGGTATCACCCTCCCCATGAAATTCATCCCCGACGCAACACAAGGCCCCTCCATCACCGGCTATGGTCCCGACTGGGTCGAAGTCAACGGTGAAAAACACCACAGCAGCATCATCGTGAGCAGCCAAGGCATTTGCCGCCCATGGGCTTGCACCCGATTTGAAGACCTGACGGAAGAGCTCTTTCAAGAATTGGCTGCACTCGCGCCGGAATTGGTGCTCTTCGGGAGCGGCAGCAAGATCCGGTTTCCGCATCCGAAATGGATATCGCCCCTCTACAGCGCCCGCATCGGCATAGAAACCATGGACACGCAGGCTGCTTGCCGCACCTATAACTTTCTGTCGGGTGAAGGCCGTAAGGTGGTGGCGGCCCTCATGGTCTGAGAAAGCAACTTACCGCCCGACGCTTGGTGGGGGCATTTCAGAGTAAAATAGCGGGTTGCGGTCCAGAGCGAAGAATTGCTGTCACGTTCGACGCTGTCCCCTATGACTGACATGTCCGGCTAGCCGGTCAACACACCGAGATTGAAATTCCATATGGCGATTGTTGTCAACAAACCCCTTCCCGAATTCGAAGCCAACGCCACCGGCGGCATCAAGGTGACCAACACCACCCACGTCGGGAAAACCATGGTGCTGTACTTCTACCCGAAAGACAATACCCCTGGTTGTACTACCGAAGCCATGCAATTCAGGGACAAGTACAAAGATTTCGTCAAAGCTGGCGCCGAAGTGTTCGGTGTTTCCCGCGACAACATGAAGTCCCACGACGAATTCAAAGCCAAGCTCGAGCTGCCCTTTGAGCTGATTGCTGATACCGAAGAAAAAATGTGCCACATGTTCGGTGTGGTCAAAAACAAGATCATGTACGGCAAAAAGGTCAAAGGCATTGAGCGCAGCACCTTCTTGATCGGCGCGGATGGCCTGGTGAAAGAGGAATGGCGTGGCCTGAAAGTTCCAGGGCATGTCGACGACGTTTTGAAAGCCGTTAAGGTTCTCAAAAAAGCCGCCTGATCCCCTTGTTGTTTTGATGCACCCGTTGCCGATTGGCGTCACGGGGCTCATGCATAATGGTTCGCATGCCGTTGAAGCTTGCAACCGCGATCACACAAAAAGCCGCCTTGGCTCAAGGCGGCTTTTTCGCTTTTTCGGCATAGTTTTTTCACTCTCAACTTCTGCGAATCCACTCCATGCCACTGCCCACTGCCCCGTCCAAGCGTGCTGATCGATTGACCGCCAAAGACTTTGAGGCTCCCGCGCGTGCCAAACCCCGCGCAGCCCGCAAGGCTCCGACAGAAGTTATCGCCGAACCTGTAAGCGCCGTCGCAGTCAAGCGCAGCACTGAGCGGGAATCCAAGCGCTCCACCCAATCTGCGGCCTTGACCCATAGCCCGGTTATGGCCCCTACAGCCGCGAACGTGCCCACACCCAGCGCCAAGCCCCTACCAGTCGCAGCACCTGTGGCTGCGGCTGTAACAGCTGCAGCGCCAGACACCAAACGCAGCAAACGCGCCAAAACCAGCGGCCCGAAAAAACTGTTTGTGCTGGACACTAATGTGTTGTTGCACGATCCCATGTGCTTGTTCCGGTTCGAAGAACACGACATCTACCTGCCCATGATCGTGCTCGAAGAGCTCGACGGACATAAAAAGGGGATGACAGAGGTCGCCCGTAATGCACGCCAAACCAGCCGCACACTAGACACGCTGGCAGGCGCACCGGGCGCAGACATCACCGCTGGCTTCTTGCTCGACAGCACCGGGCACAAAGATGCCAACGGCAAGCTGATGTTTCAAACGCAGCCACTGAACTACACACTGCCCACCAGCTTGCCCCAAGGCAAGGCAGACAACCAAATTCTGGGTGTGGTGGAAGCCCTGCGCCAGCACTATGCCCCTCGCGAAGTAGTGCTGGTCTCCAAAGACATCAACATGCGCGTCAAAGCGCGTGCTCTGGGTCTCGCCACCGACGATTACCAGAACGACAAAACCCTGGAAGACGGTGACTTGCTGTATTCCGGCTCGCTCGCCCTGCCCTCTGACTTCTGGGCCACCCATGGCCAGAGCGTGGAAAGCTGGCAGCAAGGCCCCCACACCTTCTACAAGGTGGACGGCCCGTCTGTGCCCAGCATGCTGATCAACCAGTTTGTGTATTTCGAGTCCCCTGGCGAGCCTAGCCTTTACGCCCGTGTGACAGAGATCCGCGGAACAACCGCGGTACTGAAGACACTCAAGGACTTCAACCACCTGAAAAATGCAGTCTGGGGAGTGACCACCCGCAATCGCGAGCAGAACTTTGCGATGAACTTGTTGACCGATCCTGAAGTGGACTTTGTGACCCTGACCGGCACGGCCGGTACCGGCAAAACACTGATGGCACTGGCAGCAGGCTTAACGCAGGTGCTGGACGATCGCCGGTATACCGAGATCATCGTGACCCGCGCCACGGTGAGCGTGGGCGAAGATATCGGCTTCCTGCCTGGCACTGAGGAAGAAAAGATGGGTCCCTGGATGGGCGCGCTGGACGACAACCTCGAAGTGTTGGGCAAGACCGACACCAATGCCGGCGAATGGGGCCGCGCGGCTACCAACGAACTGATCCGTAGCCGTGTGAAGATCAAGAGCATGAACTTCATGCGGGGCCGCACGTTCCTGAACAAGTACGTGATCATCGACGAAGCCCAGAACCTGACACCCAAGCAAATGAAAACGCTGATCACGCGTGCCGGGCCGGGAACCAAAATCATCTGCATGGGTAACCTCGCGCAGATCGACACGCCTTACCTGACCGAAGGCTCTTCGGGCCTGACGTTTGCAGTCGACAAGTTCAAAGGCTGGCCACACGGCGGACACATCACCCTTGCGCGCGGTGAGCGTTCCCGCCTTGCTGACTTCGCCAGCGAAGTGCTATAAAAATAATAGCTACTCGCGCAGATGTAAAAAAGGGCTGGAAGCCGATTTGGCTTCCAGCCCTTTTTCTATGTCTATCGTTGATGCTCAGTAGTCGTCACCACCGCTGTGGGCCAGGTTTTCGAACTTGGTGAAGCGGTTCATGAAAGCGAGCTTGACGGTGCCAGTCGGGCCGTTACGTTGCTTGGCAATGATGACTTCCGCCACACCAGGCTCTTTGCATTGATCCTTGGTGTAGTACTCGTCACGATAAATAAACATGATGATGTCCGCATCCTGCTCAATAGCGCCGGATTCACGCAAGTCACTCATCATGGGGCGCTTGTCAGGCCGCTGCTCCACCGAACGGTTCAGCTGAGACAGCGCGATCACAGGGCACTTCAGCTCACGGGCTAGCATTTTCAAGCCCCGGGAAATTTCACCCAGCTCAGTCGCCCGGTTTTCCCCATCGCCGCCGCTACCGCTCATGAGCTGCAAATAGTCCACCACAATCAGGCCGAGCTGCCCGCACTGGCGCGCCAAGCGACGGGCATTCGCACGCACTTCGCTGGAGTTCAGGCCTGCGCTCTCATCGATGTGCAAGGAAATGGTCCGCAGCTTCTCGATCGCCTCCGACAAACGGGGCCACTCTTCATCGGTCAGCTTACCGGTACGCAAGTGCCCTTGGTCCACGCGACCGATGGAGCCGACGATACGCACCGCCAATTGGGCGGCGCCCATTTCCATCGAGAAGATGGCAACCGGTAAGCCTTCATTCAGGGCAACGTGCTCTGCAATATTGATCGCCAAGGCGGTTTTACCCATGGAGGGACGCGCTGCCAACACGATCAGATCACCGGCCTGCAAACCAGCCGTCATGCGGTCAAAGTCGATGAAGCCCGTGGGCACGCCGGTTACGTCATTCGGGTTGTCCGCCATCTCCTGCACGCGATCAAGCAGGTTGACGACCAGGCTGTCCATGGACTGGAAGCCCTGCTTGTTGCGCTTGCCTGCTTCGCCGATGTTGAAGATCTTCTGCTCAGACTCGTCAACGATTTCAGAGACCGGGCGGCCTTTGGGATTGAACGCGTTGGTCGCGATCTCATCACTGGCGCTGACCAGTTTGCGCAAAATCGAACGATCGCGCACGATCTCGGCGTAGCGGCGAATGTTGCTCGCACTTGGCACGTACTGGGCCAGCGAGTTCAGATAGGTGAGCCCCCCCACCTCCTCTGCTTTGCCCTGGTTCTGTAGATGCTCAAAAACGGTAATGACGTCAGCCGGCTTATTGCCGTTGATCAACACACCGATCGAGGCGTAGATAAGACGGTGCTCATGGCGGTAAAAGTCTGCATCCATCAGGATGTCACTCACCCGGTCCCAGGCTTCATTATCAAGAAGCAGGCCACCGATCACGCTGGACTCCCCTTCAATCGAATGCGGGGGTACCCTGAGCTGGGCAATCTGGCGGTCGGATTCAAATCCTTCGGTAGCGAACGGTACTGCAGACATGTGGTTTCCTATGAGCTCTTCATCCTAAGGCGCAGCACGCACCGCGTCGAGTGA
>JAIXVK010000592.1 GCA_027483085.1 Comamonadaceae bacterium
TCACCGGAATCTGCATGCTCGCGCCGCTGGCACCGAATTGCTCTTGGAATCTGCGTAAAAACAGCTGGGTCGGGTCGTCGTTGTCCGCGCCTTTGGTGTTGCCCGCCCCGTCTTTGCCATCGGCGGTGACCAGGCGGGTACCGCTGGTGCTGATGTTGACGACCGCCGGGCCGTAGCGCTGCACGATCTGGGCAAAGTCCGGGGTGCCCAAACTACGGATGGCGCTGGTCGGGGCAGCTGGTGCGAGCGCTGCCGGCGCTGTTTGTGCCTGGGCACTGGCCCACACACAGGCGCTTGCGCATAGCAGTGCTGTCAGCCGCGTGAGGCGGTGGTACGGGCGTGGCAATGTGGGCACAGAGTGGGGCGCAGCGGCCGGGGTGGCGAGTGATAAGCGGGCATCATGGGTCATGCCGTCATGGTGCACGCCCCGCATGAAGACGTGTGAGCCCGGGGTGAAGCTGCGGTAAAGATTTTCTGCCACAATTGACGTTTACGTAAACGTCAATCGATAGTTGGCGTTGTGCCATCCACCTGACCCCGAGGAAGACCATGCCAGAAACCGTTGTGATCGTCAGCGCTGCCCGCACCCCCATGGGTGGCTTTCAGGGCGACTTCGCTTCTCTTGCTGCCCACGACTTGGGTGGTGCCGCTATTCAAGCTGCTGTGGAGCGCGCCGGTATCAGCCCCGAGTTGGTGACCGAAGTCATCTTCGGCAACTGCCTAATGGCGGGCCAAGGCCAGGCGCCTGCGCGCCAGGCGGCGTTCAAGAGCGGCTTGCCCAAAAGCGCCGGTGCGGTGACCCTGAGCAAGATGTGCGGCTCCGGCATGCGCGCGGCCATGTTCGCCCACGACATGCTGCTGGCCGGCAGCCACGATGTGCTGGTAGCCGGTGGCATGGAAAGCATGACCAACGCACCCCACCTGCTGCCCAAGGGCCGCAGCGGCATCCGCATCGGCCATGACCGCGTGATGGACCACATGATGCTTGACGGCCTGGAAGACGCTTACGAGGCCGGCCGCTCCATGGGCACCTTCGGTGAAGACTGTGCTGCCAAATACAGCTTTACTCGCGAACAACAAGATAATTTCGCCACAGCCAGCGTACAGCGTGCGCAAGCAGCTATCAAATCAGGAGCGTTTGAGGCGGAAATCACCCCGGTAACGGTCAAAACCCGCGCCGGTGAGGTGCAGGTCAGCATCGACGAAGGTCCTGGCAAGATCAAGCTGGACAAGATCCCCACCCTCAAAGCCGCCTTCAAAAAAGACGGCACCATCACCGCCGCCAGCAGCAGCTCCATCAACGACGGCGCAGCCGCCATGGTGCTGATGCGCGAGGGCACCGCCAAAGATCTGGGCTGCAAGCCGCTGGCCAAAATCGTAGCCCACACCACCCATGCCCAAGAGCCCAACTGGTTTGCCACCGCGCCGGTGGGTGCCACCCAAAAGGTGCTGGCCAAAGCCGGTTGGAAGGTGGAAGACGTGGACCTGTGGGAAATCAACGAGGCCTTCGCCGTGGTACCCATGGCGCTGATGGCTGAGCTGAACATTCCGCACGACAAAGTGAACGTCAACGGTGGCGCCTGTGCGCTGGGCCACCCCATTGGCGCGTCTGGCGCGCGCATCATGGTCACGCTGATTCACGCGTTGAAGGCCCGGGGCCTCAAAAGGGGCGTAGCCACCCTGTGTATTGGTGGCGGTGAGGCGACCGCGGTCGCCCTGGAGCTGCTGTAAACCGGGCGGGCTGCGGACCCAGCTTCTGAAATACTAGCGACCTTCACTATTTTCAGGATATCCATGCAGCCCACCCCCGAGATCGCCAGCTTCTGGCGCGAATTCGCAGTCCAGGAAGCCGCGTTCTTTCAACTCCCGCCGGCCGAGCGTGTGGAGCAAATCAACGCACTCGCCAGCCAATACCTGCACGGTGTGACGCTGGAGGTGCTGGGCGCCCCCGATGCCACCCGGCTGGAGTTGGTGCTGACCGCCCATGGCCACATTGAGTTTTTCCCCTTGTTGTCCCAGGTGGCGGGTGCTGCGCCGGCGTTGGCACAATTCGGGGTGACTGCCTTCAGGGCACGCAGCCCGGAAGCCGATTTTTCGATCCAGATGGACGGGCTGGAGCTCTCGACCTCAGAGGTAATGGTCGCCCTGGAGCAAGACGACGGCCGTGTGGCCCTGGAGCTCCATTTCAAGCCCGAGGTGTCCGAGTCCTTGGCAGAACAGGCGCGGCACATGGCCTTCATCATGCTCGACCATGTGTTGGGTGAGTACGATTTTGCGGTCAAGGTCGGGGCCATCGACTTTGTGACCCCGGCGCCTGACGCCCCGGTCTCCTGGACGCCCTTGAGCGAGCTCGCGCAGGTGTTTGACACCTATTGGGTGGAAACCTTGGGCCGCACCGGCATATTCCCGACCGGCGAGGCGCATTGGGAAGGCATGGAGCTCCAGTTCAATTGCGCGGTCGATGATTCCGGCAATGAGATCGAGCTTGACGACTTTGCCTGGGGCGACGACGACACCGTCACGGAGGACGCCACTGACGCGCAAGAAGCCGGCTTTGTGGCGGTGAACCTGAGTGCAGACGCCGTTGCCATGCGCGCTGACCTGGCCACCGCATGGACCCTGGACCTGCCGGCGGCAGACGAGGGCGCCCAAGCTCGGGCCCAAGCCCTGCAAGACCAGGCCGGCATGCTGCTGCAGCAAATGCACCAGGGCCTGATGGTGCTGACCCTGAGCAAAGAAGGCCGCCGGCAAGCGCTCTACTACGTGGTCGACGAGGCCTTGGCGCGCCAGACGCTGGCCCCCCTGTTGGCGCGACCCGAAGCCGCGGATGCTGAGATCAAGGCCAGCTTCGATCCCGCCTGGTCGGGTTACTTTGAATACGCGGGCTATCTGGCCTGAACACGGGGCAACACCACCATGAAGACCATTTTGATTGTGGGCGCCTCACGCGGCATTGGCCTGGAGCTGGTGCGCCAGTACCTGGAGGCGGGCGAGCGCGTCATTGCCACCGCGCGGGATGCGGCGGGGCTGGAGCGGCTGCGCGACTTGGGTGCGCAGGCCATGAAACTGGATGTGACCAACCCGGCCAGCGTCAGCGGCCTGAGCTGGCAGCTGGATGGTGAAAAGATCGACCGGGCCTATTACGTGGCCGGTGTCTTCAGCGCGGACGACGCCAAGTCGCCCCCCACGCAGCAGGCATTTGACGCGATGATGCACGCCAATGTGCTGGGCGCCATGCAGGCCTTGCCGCAGGTGGCACCCTGGGTGGAGGAGGCGCGGGGCCAGTTTGTGTTCATCACCAGCGATTTCGGGCAAATCGGCGGCGTCGAGAGCAGCCAGGCCTGGGTGTACCACGTGAGCAAGGCCGCATTGAACATGGCCGTAGTGGCAGCGCAGCCCGACTACCCGAATGCGCAGTTTCTGCTGATTCACCCGGGCTGGGTGCGCACCGATATGGGCACGCCCGATGCCCCCTTGCTGCCCGAAGAGAGTGTGGCCGCCATTCGCGCAACCGTGGCCGCGCGCATCACCACCCCAAGCACCGGATTTTCCAGCCGCGACGTGCCCTACCTGCGCTGGGATGGAACCCCGTTTTCCAGCTGGTAAATCCAACACCAACACAACGACCCGAGAGACCTCCCCATGCTGCTGACCCAAGACCAGGAAATGATCCGTGACGCCGTGCGCGACTTTGCCCAAGCCGAGCTGTGGCCCAACGCCGCCAAGTGGGACAAGGAACACACCTTCCCCAAAGCGGCGCACCAAGGCTTGGCCGCGCTGGGCGCCTACGGCATTTGCGTGCCTGAAGAATTGGGCGGCGCGGGGCTGGACTACGTGACCCTGGCTTTGGTGCTGGAAGAAATTGCCGCGGGTGATGGCGGCACCAGCACGGTGATCAGCGTCACCAACTGCCCGGTCAACGCCATCCTGATGAAATTCGGCAATGCGCAGCAGAAAAAGCAGTGGCTGGAGCCTCTGGCCCAGGGCCGGATGCTGGGCGCCTTTTGCCTGACCGAGCCGCATGTGGGCAGCGATGCCTCCAGCCTGCGCACCACGGCGGTTAAAGAAGGCGATGAATACGTTATCAATGGTGTCAAA
>JAIXVK010000168.1 GCA_027483085.1 Comamonadaceae bacterium
AGCTATGGCGGCTCCGGCAACAGCTGGGGTGGCGGTGGCTACGCTACAAATTCAGGAGCTGCTCGCGCATACCCTACGGGCGCTGGAAGCACATTTGGCGCGTATTCTGCCCCGCAGAAGGAAGTGGTGCGCAAAGAAGAGCCCACCGGACTGCGCAAGGGGCAAAAGGTGTTCCACGCCAAGTTCGGCGAGGGCACCGTGCTCACGCTGGAAGGCGCGGGCGACGATGCGCGTGCGCAGATCAACTTCCCCCGCCACGGCACCAAGTGGCTCGCCTTGAGCGTGGCCAAACTCACGCCCCTACCGTGACACTTTCCTTGACTTTCTGGAGACCCCGATGAGCCTGGACATTGCCAACACCCCACTGGCGCCGTACTACGCCGTCATCTTCACCAGCCTGCGCACCGCTGTCGATGAGGGTTATGGCGACATGGCCGAAAAGATGGTGGCGCTCGCCGCGCAGCAGCCCGGTTTTCTGGGCGTGGAATCTGCGCGCGACGGGCTAGGCATTACCGTGTCGTACTGGAAAGATCTCGAGTCCATCCGCGCTTGGAAGGCCCATGCCGAGCATCAGGTGGCCCAGCAACTGGGCCACGAAAAATGGTACGCAGCCTTCAAGACCCGTATCGCCAAAGTGGAGCGGGATTACGCTCTCTAATTTGTAACAAATAGGGCTCTAGCCCTCGCTCTTATTGCGCTAGTAGCTATCAAAAAAATAGCGACCTGCATTGCTGCAGGCCGCTATGTGGTGTTCGTGCGGCTTTACGCCGCACGGGGCGCCGGTGCTGCTTAGCTACCGATTACGCCGCCGTCTTTCTTGGTGATGACGATGGTGGCGGAGCGGGGGCGCTTGCCGGCTCCGTAGCCCGCATTGGCAGGCCACTGGCTGGTGTACTTGGCGGGGTTGCCAATGTCAGCCATCGGTGTGTTTTCGCCGGGGTGTTGGATGTTGATGAACAACGCCTTGCCGTCCGGTGTTTCGCACAGGCCTGTGATTTCGCAGTCCACGGGGCCGACCAAGAAGCGCTTGAGGATGTCAGGCGACTGGGACTTGCCCATGTAGGTATCCACACGCTTTTCGCTGCCGTCAGGGCGCTTGTAGCTCAGGGACTTCTTGCCGCCATCGCCCACCTTGCCGGGGATGCCGGCCAGCAACATGCAGTTGGTCTTGTCGGTGTAAGCGCTGTCGTCAGTCTGAATCCAGCACAGGCCGGTAGCAGGGCTGAAAGCCAAGCCATCGGGAGCAGACATGTCGTTCTCGTCGGTCAGGTTGGACAGGTTGACCTTGGTCTTGTCGGCATCAGCTTCGGATGCAAACAAGTAGATGTCCCACTTGAAGGCGGTGTCAGCCGGGTTGGCTTGCGCCACGCGGATGATGTGGCCGTTCACGTTGCCCTTGCTTTCCTTGCCATTCTTCATGTCGCTGTAGACGCGGGGGTTGGCAGCGTCTGCACCCATGTCGCCGTCTACGGTGCGGTTGCTGTTGTTGGTCAGCGTCATGTAGAAGTCGCCGGTGCGTGGGTTGATGCCACCCCACTCAGGGCGGTCCATCTTGGTTGCGCTGACCGCGTCGGCAGCTAAGCGGGTGAAGATGGCCACGTCAGCGTCCGACTTGAACTCGAAGTCGGGGTTGGCGGCAACGATAGGGTTGTTCATCGACAACTCAATCCAGGTGCCAGTGCCGTCGTCCTTGAAGCTTGCTACAAACAAAGTGCCCTTGTCGAGGTACTTGTCGCCCACAGCGATGCGGTTGCTGGCGTTGGCGTCAGCCGCGTCCCACTTGGCAGCAGACACAAACTTGTACATGTATTCGCCGCGGGAATCGTCACCCATGTAGGCCACGATAGGTTGGCCAGACACGGCCTTGGCAAAGCTCACGCTCTCGTGTGCGAATCGGCCCAAGCCGGTGCGCTTGCGCACCAATTGCTGGCCGTCGTAGGCGTCCATTTCCACCACGAAACCGAAGGTGTTCATTTCGTTGCGGTAGTCGGCTTTCGCGTTGGCGGCCAACGCACCGTTATTCCAGCGCACAAACTTGTCGTCAGCGCCTGCGCTCTCCCAGCCATGGCGGCTGGCAGCACCGGCAGGGCGGCCGTAGCGCACCAAGCCAGTGACTGATTTGTCTTTCCGGCCACGGCGGTCGTCGTCCTTGGCATCGCGGTGGAAGTAGCCGAACCAGTTTTCTTCGCCGGACACAAAAGTGCCCCAAGGTGTCTTACCGGTACCGCAGTTGTTCAGGGTGCCACGAGCGCGGGTAGCGTCAGGGCTGAATTTGGTCACCAGGTGCTCGCTGCCTTTGGCGGGACCGCTGATGATGACTTCGGTAGTGGGGGTGATGCGGCGGTTGTAGCTGGAGGCTTGCTTGTAGCTCCACTGGCCGGCTTTGGCTTCAATTTCTACGACCGACAGGCCGTGGATGGACAATTCTTTTTCCACTTCCGCAGCGGGGCGGGGCAGGGTGCTCACGCCGCCGTTGGTGTGAATGAAGAAGGAGCTCAGCTTCTGGTCGGTGGTGGCTTCGTGGTTCACCGCCAACAGGCCGCGGCTGATGCCGTTGGCAGAAGGCTTGCCGTTGGCATCCAAACCAAAGTACTCCATGCCGTCGTGGTGATCGCCAGCGCGGTTGTCCCAGTCGGTGTCAGTGCCGTCGTTCTTGAAGGCAGCAGTGCTGGCCTTGAGTGGATCACCGAGTGCGTAAATGACTTGCACGTTGTAACCCGCTGGCACCACCACCTTGTCGGCCAGGCTCTTGCCCACAGCCGTGAAACCCAACGAGGAGAGTGGCGCTGCCATGCCGGTCGCAGCGCCAGCACTGGTGGATGCAGTTGCGCATCCGGTGAGTGCACCAGCACCAAAGAGCGAGGTGGCTGCTACGCCCATGCCGCCCAGCAGCAGGCCGCGGCGGTTCAGGCGGGCCGACATGATCTGGTCGATATGCGGGTTCGCGGTGGTGTTGGAGTCTTCGTTGTTGAAAATGTCGCTGGAGGAGCGG
>JAIXVK010000531.1 GCA_027483085.1 Comamonadaceae bacterium
ACAGCGATCAAGACCCCGTAAAACCGGCAGCAGCGAGCCAAATCGCAATTTTCAAAAAACCAGTGTGGCCTGCCACACTGGTTTTTTTATGGGCGAACCGCTTCGTCGGGTTGGCGCATGGCTTCCTGCCAAGTGGCCGGAGCGGCATCCAGGCTCGCCGCTTGCGCCTGGCGGTCTTGCGGCCAGTGGCGTACCCATAGTCGGTAGGCCTGGGTGGTCAAGGTTGCGTCCCCGGTCTCAAGGCCAATCGCCATGGCCATTTGGATCAAATCGTATTGAAGCACCCCTGCTGCAAAGTAGGTGCGGAGCTTGTGGGCAGCTTCGGCAGTCTGGCCGGTGCGCCGCATGAGCAGAATATCTAGAGCCCGCGTACGCGGGGTATCCGGTTGCAAGGCTGCAAGAGCGGCAAACGCCTCGGCGGCAGGGCCGTTGCGGTCCAGGGCCACATTCAGCAAGACCTGGTTGGCACGGATATCCGGAATGTAGGGGCGCGATATCGCAATCAAGTCTTGGGCCCAGAGTGCTGCCTGCAAGTTGCCGGTCGCGGCAAAACCGTCTCCCGCTTGTGCCGTGAGCTTGCGGTAGTGTGGGTGGATCTCGGCCCCTTTTTTGAGCCAGTCCCACGCCTCGGTTTGTAGCCGCTGCCACTCCGCAGGCGGCAAATTGGGGTTCTTCAGGATGAGGTTGAGCGTCTGGATGCTGCGAATAATGCTGAATTCGGCACGGAATGCCAAGCCACTCACCACCAGAATCACCAAGCCCGCCAAGCCTGTTGCCACCAGCCCGGCGCGCAAAGTGGCGGCGCTAGCTAGGTAGGGTCGCGGATCTGCATGGGCCAGCACCGCTAGACCCACCATGAACAGCGCCCCGGTGCTGGCGAGTCGCCACGGGAACCCCGCATTACTCACCAGCAAAAGCCCCAACAGGCTGCACAGGGCTATCGCACACAAGGTTTCCGCCGCCGAGGGCCGGGCGTGGGCCAAGCGCTGCCACCGGGTTTGGGCGCTGAAAAGCAGGTACCCGAGCAGGCCTGCCAAAAGGCCACCGCCGACCGGCAGGCCGTATTCGGCCAGCAACTGCAAGGGTTCGTTGTGGGCATAAAAGTCGGTTTCGACGGAGTTATTGGCACCTTGGTAGCGCGGAATATGCACCTCCCACGCACCCGCACCGACCCCGGTCCACGGTTGATCTATCAGCATGCGGATGCTGGCTCGCCACATGAGTGCGCGTATCGAAAACGAGCCTTCTGTGTACTCTTCGGGCTTTGCCACCGAGCCCGCGCGGTAAACACTGCGCTCTAAAGCGGTCAACCCATACCCTTGGGCCACGATGGTCGGGCTATTGCTCGGGATCAGCGCCAAGCCCGCAAGCCCCAGCAGCAAAATCGAGCTGGTGAGCGCTACGTCTCGCCGAGACCAAGACGGACTATCCGCCGCTCGCCGGTAGAGCCACAGCACGACCAGAGTGACAGGCACCATGATGGCTGCTGCTATCAGTGCCGAGCGGGTGCCGGTCATGAGCAGGGCTGCGAGGTTCCCTGCCAGTGACAGTGCCATGAGGGTTCGCCCTTTGGGGGAACGCAGCTGCGTCAGGGCATACGCCGAGAACGGCAGGGTGCACATCAGATACTCCGCAAAGAAGTTGCGATTCACAAACACCGAAGCCGGCGCGGCCACTTGCGGGAACCAGGAGAGGTCTCCCCAAAACTGCGCGGCGCCCCACGCCGCTGCACCGACCGCGCCCGCATGGATGCCCCACACCAGCAGCATGGCGTGTCCCCCCCGCAGCACCTGCAGGCAGGTCCATAGCAGCGCGCCAAGCACGAACCAGCGCGCAGCCTCTGCCCCCGCCAGAAAGCGGTGCGACCACGCCATGCTGCCCAGTGCATACAGGCACAAGACGGCTGGAAACGCCAACAGGCCATGAAAATACCACTCAGTGGTTTCCCCGCGAGGGGCCTGGAGCGCTCGAATGAGCAGCAGTGCCAAGGCGCACACCACGCCCATGGCCAGCAGCGCGGACTTCAGCGTGTCCTGCAACACCCATTCCCCGGGAACACCCAGCGCCGGCATGAGCGCAAGGGTGAGCGCGAGTGCCCAAGCGGCGCCCTGGGTCTTCCGGTGAGCGGGTGCAGTGGCCGCAGAAATGGCGGTACTTTCGGGTGCATTGGAGGCTGGTGCAGCAGGCATGTTGGGGGTAAGCTTCGCGGGTCCGCCGCGACCCCGCTACGGGGTAAACGATTGATGATTAAATAAGGCTGTAGCGCTTGATTTTCCTGCGCAAATAGCTCCTAAAAGCATAGCAAATGTAAACGATACATGCCATCGCCCGCTTCCTTGGATTTTGCGTTGGAATCGATGCTCCCGTCTCGGGGCAGGCGCATGCACGGGTTCACGCTGGTGGAGTTGGTGATGGTGATTGTGTTGCTCGGGGTGCTGTCGGTGTACGCGGTGCCGCGCATGATCAATACGGGTGATTTCTATGCCCGCGGGTTCAATGACCAGTCGCTCGCCTATTTGCGCTATGCGCAGAAAATAGCCATTGCACAGCGCCGTACTGTGTGTGTAGAACTATCCGCCAGTGCCATTCGTTTGCGCTTGGCCAACTCGGCGGGCAGCAACACCTGCGCCATCGACTTGCCAGGGCCGGGCGGTGAAGCCAGGCTTACGGCCCGCAGCGGAGTGGCCTTCAGCAGCACCTTGACCTCTTTCAACTTTGATGGGCTAGGGCAACCTGTCAACGCCAGCACCGGCGCGCCCGCCCCGACGCAAGTGTTGCAGGTGGCCAATGTGACACCGTCTATCACCATTGAAGCAGGCACCGGGTATGTGCATGACTAAGGGAGCGCTGGCTCACCGTCAAAGCGGCTTCACTCTGGTGGAGCTGCTCATTTTTATCGTGGTGGTAGGCGCAGGTTTGGCGGGCATTTTGTCGGTGATGAACACCTCGGTGGCATCCAGCGCGGACCCCATGATCCGCAAACAGGCCGTCGCCATCGCGGAGTCGGTGCTCGAAGAGGTGCTGCAAAAAGCGTATTCCGATCCGGACAACTCGCC
This sequence comes from Comamonadaceae bacterium, assembly GCA_027483085.1. Classification (GTDB taxonomy): domain Bacteria; phylum Pseudomonadota; class Gammaproteobacteria; order Burkholderiales; family Burkholderiaceae_C; genus Allorhodoferax. Next base: position 3,057 of record JAIXVK010000531.1, read on the forward strand.
CGCCGTCGTCGAGGCCAGTCGCGACCTGTGGGACGATGTGAGTGACTACGACGGTCAAACACAAGCAGCATTTGCGTTCCCCGCGAGTTTGTCCGGTTACGCGCTGACGATTGCTGTCACGACCGACAACACGACATTGGGTATCGAAGCCAAAAGGGTGCGCGTCACGGTGACGCGTGGCACCGAGTCGATGGTGTTGACCGGTTACCGGACCAACTATTGAGCGCTCACCCGTCATGAAAACTCCCGTTCAAGCTTTTCGGCAACAAAAGGGCTTCACCCTGGTGGAGCTGGTGATCGTGATTGTGATCATGGGGGTGATCGGCGGGGTGGTGGCGGTGTTCATGCGGGCACCGATCCAAGCGTATGTCGACAGTGGACGTCGGGCCGCCCTGACCGACGTGGCAGACACCGCAGTCCGGCGCATCTCGCGGGATATCCGCAAGGCCTTGCCCAACAGTGTGCGGGTGAGCACCAGTGGGGCGGACTCGTGCCTGGAATTCATTCCCACCCGCAACGGCGCCCGCTATCGGGAGAACAACCGTCCGACCGACGGTACGGTGGGCAAGGGGCTCGATTTCACAACGGCAGATTCGCACTTCAACATGCTGGGCCGCAATGCAGATTGGCCGGTGGATCAGCGGATCGGTATCAACGATTTGGTGGTGGTTTACAACCTCGGCATTACCAATGTGACTGCCTATAACGGCGACAACGTGGCGCGGGTTGCCAGCCTCAGTATCGACACCACCAGCGGTGCTGAAGAAACCACCATCGAACTGGCAGCACCCAAGCTGTTTCCGTTGGAGTCTGGAACCAAGCGTTTCCATGTAGTGCCGG
>JAIXVK010000319.1 GCA_027483085.1 Comamonadaceae bacterium
GCAGGTTACTTCTTGGGCAGCATTCCGTGGGTGAAAATGAATTTGGACAAGATTATTTGGGCGATGATATTGATCCCCGGATTGATCGTGATTGTGGGAGCACTCAAGAGCCGAACCAAACGGCCAGCTTAATCATTGACCCCTGTGCAAAAAATTGTTGCAACTTTGCTGGAGCGGCTGACGACCTATGTGTTTCCGGCCATCGCGCTGACGCTCACGCTTGGTTTGTTTGTTTGGGGGAAAGATGGAAGCTCTGTAGAGGAAGGGCGGCTTCTCACTATCAAGGTCTGGGAGCAGACTGACGCAGTCCCGATAGAAAGTCCTCTTCTCCAGATGGACCGCTTGGTCTTCCGGGGGGAGTCAACCTCCATAGACACACGACGTTCCACCGCGCCTTTTTGGTTCGAATTCGTGATTCCTGAAGGTAGTCGCGATCAAGGGACCCTGATTGACTTTCCTTCACGACACTCCATGGGAGTGACATGTTGGGATACTGCGACCGGTCAGCAGCTTGGCAGTAGCGATCACCGGGAGGCGCAGGGCTCCATTGCGGGCAGCCGCGCTGGGTTTTCACTCGAAATAGCGCCAGTAATGCTTCGCGCGGTTGTGCTATGCCGATCGAGCTTCAGAGGTCCTGCAAAAATTTCTGCTCGATCGTGGAGTGCCGATGCTCTGAGCCGCGCTCAGCTCTCGCATCGCAACACGGGGGTAATGATCGAGGCGGCGATCGGTGTGTTGGCCGTTTTCATGCTCCTCACCGCATTCGTTAATTCCAGCGCCCTCTATCTTGCATTTGTTGGCGGATTGGTCCTCAACATGAGGATGGCATCGCTTTCTGTGGGTACCGATTTCTACTTCCTGGGTATGGAGGTTCCGATTGAGTACTTGATTCCCATGCGGCAATGGACGCTTTGCTTGTACTTCGCCAACACGGTGGGTTTGTTCTACGTGTTGTTCAAGCAAGAGCTCAAAGCGGTCAAAGTAAAGTGGCCTCTGACATTGCTCTATCTTCAGTCGCTCGCCTTTTTAATATTGGCGCCGGTAGTGCCTTACGAGAGTTTGCTGCCGCCTCTCTGGGCTGCGACCTTTGCCGGTATCGTGGTGATATCGGCCTATGTTTTCCTGATATTGCGTAAAACGCATTCAAGAGTGGCTGCCTGGTATGGCGCATCCATTTTCTTGACCTTGATCGCAACACTGAACGAGGTCTTCATTGCCGCTACTGGGCAGCGCATTTTTGAGTATGGCCTTAACAGTGTGACCGCAGCGATAGGGTCTGCGCTCCTTGCGTCTGCCGCTGTAGCCGAGCATATGCGGACCCATCGGCTACAAAATTTGCGCGCCCAACGGTTGCTTGAGGCAGCGTATCAAGACTCTCCGATTGGGTTGTTTTCAGTAACCCATGGGACGCATATTTCGAAAACTAATCCTGCGTTTGAGTCGATGGTTGCTGCTCTAGGTGCGGTGCGCAAAGCAGATCTTTCAGACTTGTTTGATCGCGACGTGCAGACACGTATCGCATCTTTGCGATGCGCGAGTGAAGGCGGGGTGCTGGAGTTGCAAACCTGCATTAAGTCCAAGGGTCTCGCCGACAGCAAGTGGTTCTCGTTGAGAGCATCCACGGCAGACGGAGCAATTGTCGAATGCTCTTTGCAAGATATAACGACCCAAGTCTCAGCTACCGAGCGCCTTGAGTATCTGGCTGGACACGACCCCTTGACCGGTTGTTTGAATCTGCGGGGACTGATTCAAGAGACGGAGCGCATTACTCAGCGCCCATGTGGTTTGGCTTACTTTGACTTGGATCGATTTAAGCTGATCAACGATTTGTACGGGCACAGCGCCGGAGATCAAGTGCTCACCCAAGTGACTGAGCGCATGCGTGGCGTTCTACATCACACTGATGTGTTGGCCCGTATTGGTGGTGATGAGTTTGTAATTGTCTTTTTTGAAGGCACGATCAATACATGCGAGGCGAAATGCAACACGATCGCAACGTTGATAGCAGCGTCTCCCTTTCAGATCGAAACGCAGAGCTTTGAACTGGATATTTCTGCGGGATTGGTGGGCACAGACCAGTTCAAGTCGACTGATTTGAAAGGATTGGTTTCTGCAGCTGACATGTTGTGTCGTATGGCGAAGAAGCGCCCCCGTCAGCACATGGTGGTGATGAAGTCGGATGACCGGTTCTTGCAACAGCACCAGGATGAATTGGATTTGATCAATTGCCTGGAGCGTGGAGAAACCCCCGAGGGTCTATTCCTCGTGATGCAGCCGGAAATTTCTTTCAGTCGGCCTTTTGATTCCTTGAATTTCGAGGTGCTTGTTCGTCTGCGTAAATCCAACGGCGATGTAGTCCCGGCCGGCACGATCATCGAAGCGGCGGAGGCGCATGGCAAGACCGCCATCATTGATCGATGGGTCGTGGGAACGACCGTGCGATGGATCGAGGCGCATGCGCATCAATTGTTGACCACGCGTTTTGTCGGTGTAAATCTGTCGGGTGGCTCACTGAACGACGAAGCTTTTACGCAAGAGCTTTTTGCCTTGTTTGAGCAACATCCTGTGGCGCTCGAAAAGCTCTGTATCGAGATCACTGAAACGGTGGCGATTACCGACATGAGGAAGATGCAACATTTCATCGATCGCGTCCGGGCTATGGGTGGCAAAGTAGCCCTCGATGATTTTGGCGCAGGGTATTCGTCCTTCGGCTATTTGAAGGAGTTGTCCGTAGACTCTTTAAAGCTCGATGGCTCCTTGGTGCGTGATGCAGTGCGCATCCATGCCGGTCAGGCCATCATTGTGGCGATCGGTGGATTGGTGCGGAATCTAGGTATGAAATCAGTCGGGGAGTTCGCGGAGGATCTCCCCACCATCAAAGTTCTTTTTGATGCTGGAATCGACTATGCACAAGGTTACGGGATCAGCAGGCCCGTGTCGCCGGAGGAAATCCTCGCAGCTTCCAGTGGCGCAGATTTCATTCAAGACGAAGCAATACGGGCCTTCTTTGAGTCGATTCAAGACAACGAATCAGCTTCGATGCCTTTGTTTCGCGATTCGCGCCGTGACTGATCAAAAGCCTGTCACTCCCCCTTGGCTGAATATTCACTCGGCCAGTTGACGGCTTTTAATCTTCATTGACTGAGGCTGTTTGCAGTGCCTGCAACGGTCGCGACATGCGATCTGTGGGAGGGTGGGTTCACTTGCGGGTCCGGGCACATCCACAGCTTGTCTGACAAATCTTTGGCGCCGGTGATATCAATATCAGGATGGATTTGCTCAAAGAAAAAGTCCGTGTGTGGCTGCTGCGCCGCTACGTAGATTTCGCGAGCCCGCTCTGGCGCGAGGTACATCACCCGATGCGGTACCCCACCAGTGAAAGTCATGGGGTAAAACGCACCTGTTTGCCCTACGTCTGTGAAGAGTAGGCTTTCGTAGATGCGGTCGACCGGCCGCCGCCCCGTTGCCATCATTAAATCTACTTTTTGAGCGAGGCAGTATCGGTGGAAGGCCTTAAACAGCGCAGCCCGGACCAAGGATGATCCTGCGGTCCCTTTGATGCAAAGTCGTGTGGACTCCACCATTCGCTGGCCGCGGAAATCAGCAGACAAACGCAAAGACATCTGCAACGGCAACGGCTCCATCACATTGGAGTGCGTCCGCAAAGTGCCCAGAACGGAGCCATCGAGCTTGGAGGTGGCCACAAACACTTCGCACCCGTAGGCAAAGTCAGCGGCTTCAGGCTCTCGCAGTTTGGCGCCCAATTCCGGCAGGTGTTTGCCGTAGGAGGCTGCGCGCAGTTGGATGACGCCATCCAGCTGCGCTTCGGTGGCAATTTCTACCTTGAAGGGCAACAATTCGGTTCGTGCTACCGCTGCTTGAATTCTCTCTACCCGAGCCATAACAACCTCCTTCCAATGAGTGACTGAAAGGTTCAGTCTAGGGTTGCTACCTAGTTCCATCCGGTGAATGAAGCAGGGTTTAGCCCGCTATCTCCGCGCCAAAAACACATAA
>JAIXVK010000109.1 GCA_027483085.1 Comamonadaceae bacterium
CCGCCCGTGCCCCCCAAGCTGAATTTCTCGGAAGCGTCTAGATTCTTGGAGGCCGATTGCCCATTGAGGCTCAGATACAGGCTGCGCTTTTGAGCGAGCTCTTGTTGCCAGCTCACTCCGTACACCAGCTTGTCAAAGGCGCCATTGCTTTGCGCGGTGATGGCGTCGTTGTTGCGGGTGGTGGCGTCTTGAAGAGATAAGGTCCCCATGGCCCATGCCGCGTTGTATTGCAAGGCCCGCTGGCCCATCGCATCCTGGTGGTTGCCTTTCAATCCCAGGGTGTGAATCCGGGTCGTCTTGGTCGCCTGGCTGGGCGAACCCGCACCGGTGCGGTCGTTGAAATCCTTGTGATCCAGCGACCATTGGACGCTCAGGTTTTGCTGGCGTGAGCGCAGCAAGGGGTAGCTCGCAAAGGCTGAACCGGTGTGCGCCGTCCCGCTGGACTCCAAACGGGCAAACGCACCGCCCAGCTGGTAGTAAAGGCTGCTGCTAGCCACCTCCACGGTGAAGGGCCCCACTAGTGATTGGTAAGCCACACGGCCATATGACAGCCCCTCACCCGAGGTCAGCAGCCGGGCCGATGCCATATCGCCCCACCCCATGGGTTCGTTGACATACAGGCTAGCCCCAACCCTGTAGGTACCCGTGTAATGGTTTCCTTGGTTGTCTAGCTCCAAACTACCGCCCACCTTGGGTCCCGCCCCAAGTTGGACCACCACATCGGCCGTACCGGGCGTCGTCCCGGGGCGCAGGGTGGAGCGCGCAAGCACACCGGGCAAATCACTGAGCAGCAAAATCCGCCGTTCGAGTTCTGCCTGTGTCACCGGGCTTGCATCCTGCAAGCCGGCCAGTAGGCTGGACGCGGTGCGATCCGACACCTCGGAAGCGTTGCTTAACTCCACCTGCCCCAGGCGTCCCTCCAGCACCTTCAGCTGCACCACGCCATTGGCAATCTCCTGGGCGGGCACCAAAGCCTGCGCAAGAAAATAGCCCCGTTCGCGGTAGTAGCTGCTGACCTTGGCCGCCATCTGACGCAATTCGCTGAGCGAGTAGTCGCGACCGGCAATGAATCCACTGGCTTGGACCAGCTCTTGCGTGGTGAACGTCTGATTGCCGGCCAATGTGAGCGCTTCGACAAGTACTTTGGGCCCGCTGGACTCTACCAAGGGCTGTGCCTGTTTTGCATCAGGGCCAAAATCCGGCTGCTTGGTGGACAAACTGGGCGATGCAGGAATTTGCTGCAGCTGCGTACCCGCATTGGGGGTTTGTTGAGCCCGTGGCGCCGTTGTGGCGACCAGCATGAAGGAGCCCAACAACAGGGACGGAAAAATGGTGATGTGTGGCACGGCTGAAGCAGGATTCGGTCGTATTCCTGGCGGACGCCGGCCTCAGCAGAAGCGCTCGCAGGGGTGATGGGGAGGTAGTGTACGAGAGCAAACCCCGACATTGGACGGGGAAAACGAGCGTGGAGGCCCTTTAAAAGTCCGGCCGTCGAGCGCTGCTCGCGAATATCCGAAGAGCTACATCCGAGCCGAATCACTAAACAACGATAAGACAACGCCACGCGACGTGCATATCGCAGCACTTCTTTAGTTCGGCTTTCTGCCTTTTCGGACTTAATGTGACCTAACCATGCCATGTGCTGGCAACTTGGCTTTTACGTCATTCCAACCAAGGCATAACCGGTAACCAAAACACCACTATGACGTCATCTCATCAGAAGAGTCCGATACCAAACTTCCCGTTGGCAACCATTTGAGAAAATCATCGGCCGCCATCGCTTTGGCGTACAACCATCCCTGTGCTTCTGGAACTCCCACTTTACAAAGCCAGTCGCCCTGAGCCTGGTGCTCGACACCCTCTGCCAGCAAATCCATTCCCATCGCACCAGCCATGGCGACGATGGCCCGGACAATCGCTTGGTCTGATTTGTTAGTTTCGATATCTTGCACGAAAGCTCGATCTATCTTTAAACGCTTCAAGGGCAACATCTTCAACATCGACAGCGATGAATAGCCTGTTCCGAAGTCATCCAGTGCAATGCACACACCTTGATCTTTGATCCGTGCAAGTTTCTGCTCCACCTTCGCCACACGTTGGAGCGCGGTTTCCGTTACTTCAATTTCCAAAAGGTGTGCGGGAAGACCGGATGTACTTAGCTCCAAAGCCAATTGATCCGCGAATGCATCATCTTGCAGTTGAAGTGCAGATACATTGACTGCAACACGACCTTCCACAAGGCCCTCTCTCCACCATTGGGCCCAAATGGTGAGTGCCTGGTTCAAGACCCAGCGCCCCAATTGTTGGATCAAACCGCACTCCTCTGCTATCGGGATAAAGCGGTCCGGCGGTATGTACCCATTGCGTTCTGAGTTCCAACGAAGCAAGGCCTCAGCACCAACAATTTGACCGGTTTTCAATTCAACCTGCGGTTGCCAGTGGAGCGTCAGCTCTCCGTTTTCCATGGCGTGCAACAGACCTTGTTCTATCGCCAATCGCTCGTTTGCAGTTTCAGCCATGTACGGCTGATAGTAAGCATATCGATTGCGTCCGCCCGCTTTTGCGGCGTACATAGCGATATCTGCTGCACGCAGCAAGGAGTCCGCCTCCGCGCCATCATGTGGATACATTGCAATGCCTAGACTACCCGAAACTTGTACCAAGCCGCCCGGGGGTATTTCGATGGCTTCTCGCACACCCTCCAAAACACGCTGTGCCACAGCCCCTACCCGACTTACATCACCACTCCGGATCAAAACGACGAACTCGTCACCGCCCAAACGTATCGCTACATCCCCATCTCGGAGCATGCATTCAATCCGACGGGCAATGACCACTAACAGGCGGTCACCAGCATCGTGCCCCAAGCTGTCATTGATCACCTTAAATCCATCTAAATCCAAGAACATCAAACATGCCGGCTCTCCAGGCGCGAGCTCGGACAACGACTCCCTCAACTGGTGTCTATTGCCCAAGCCAGTAAGAGCATCATGAAAAGCGAGGTGCCGAACCTTGTTCTCGGCCATTCGCAGTGCGGAAATATCAGTAAAAGTCAGCACACGCTGGGTAACACGCCCCAAGTCATCGCGTACCGGTGATACATGCTCCCACCCCGGAAACGTCGAACCATCACGCCGTTGGCAAACTACCTCAGCATGGCCTTGAACGTCGAGTGGGGTCTGCTCGAGCAGCTCACGGTCCGAACCTCGGCGCGCATGAAGAAAGTCGTTGGGATGTCGGCCACGAATTTCGTCGCGGGGCCATCCGGTCAAACGGGTGAATGCAGCATTAGCGGTAGTGACACGCCCCTCCGCATCCAAAATCAGGATGGCGTCCGCCGCCGCCTCGAATACCACTGCCGCCTGACGGAGTTCGTCTTGTTGCTGCACTTGCAGCGTCACATCGCGACAAATGCCGATCACAGCGTTTTCGTGCTCCACATAGCAGGCATGTACTTCCAGCCATGTCGAAATCGACGCATCTGCCTTCTGCCAGCGCGCGAGTAGATGCAAGTCGCCCCCTAATTCGAGCAAATTGCGTACTTTGGCTTGCGCTTCCGATGACAAATGCGACAGGAAGTCGGCCAAAGACATTTGCATGCCGCGCAAGGACTCCAAAGCTACAGGTGGGAAATAGCCATCTATTTCGACAATATCTGCTCCTGTAGGCAAGATCAAAAGGCCCAACTGAGCGCTGTCCAAGGCTAGTCGCAGCCGGCGCTCTGCCCGCAGTCGTGCCAGGGAGGCTCGAAAACGCGCCAGCGCCATCTGTACTACCGCGTGGAGCTCGCGCTGTTGAACCGGTTTAACCAAGTAGCCATAAGGCGCCACGTTTGCCGCGCGACGCAGAATGTCGTTGTCCGCATAGGCCGTCAAAAAGACAACCGGAACATCAATCGTGCAATTGATCTCATGTGCCGCTGCAATGCCATCCCCACCGGCTTCGAGATTGATATCCATCAACACCAGATCCGGTCGCTGCTCCAGGGCCAGCCGGACTGCGTCCCGCTGATTGCTCGCCACGCCCACTACGCGGTAACCCAAGCTAGTCAGGGTCTGCTTAAGGTCCAGAGCAAAAATGAGCTCGTCCTCGACGATCAACACTGAGCTGGGATCATCGGAACCATCAAAGTCCATCCTCTTGATCATAAAGATACTTCGCTTAAAGGTAGGGTAAGTACAAAGGTTGCGCCGGGCTGTCCCAGTTGAGGCCACACCAATTCTGCGTTGAGCTGTTGGGATAAGAGCGTCACAAGACTGAAACCCAGGCTGCTTCCCTCAGCTAACTTGCTGCCAAGGGGCAATCCACGGCCATCGTCACTGACAGAGACTACTGTCTTGCCATCGACTCGAAACGCCTTGACCTCGACCTGCCCGGATCGCCCCCCTTCAAACGCATGCTTCAATGCGTTAGTTAGTAACTCGTTCACCACCAAGGCGACAGGTACCGCTTGGCTCAACCCGATCTGTAACCCGCTGTCGGGAGCATCGACCCGCAATTGGATGCGAAGCATCAGCTGGCCATGGGCATCCCTAAGGCTACTCACCAAACGCTTGAGGTATGGACCCAACTCCAAAGCAGAAAAATCAGTGCGTTCGTACAGCAACTGATGGGTGAGTGCCATGGCCATCACGCGGTTTTCGCTATCTTGCAATGCCAAGGCTACATCTGCATCGGAGGCGCGGGCTTGAAGGCGCAACAGGCTGGAGATGATCTGCAAATTATTTTTCACGCGGTGATGAATCTCTTGCAGCAGTACCGTACGCTCCCGCAGCGCAGACTCTATGCGCTGTTGCGCCGCTTTACGGTCCGAAATATCGATGGCCGAGGGGATGAGATGCGTAATGACACCATCATCGTCGCGCATGGGCACAAGCATGAAGTCCAAGGCCATGCGCGAGTCAGCCGACATCCGCACTAAGACGTCCTCGCGAACGATTTCACCCGCAGCTACGCGCTGGCAGGCAGTCTGCAGCCAATTGCGAACACTTTCAGAGTAACTCCACCAGTAAGTGTCCCAAAACGGCTTGCCGACAACGTCTTTGACGTCAATGCCAGCCGCATCAAGGGGTGCACGGTTGGCCTGAAGCAACGTACCGTCAGGCGACAAAACACCAACAAAGGCAAAAAGACTATCGAGCACACGGCGCAAATGTTTTTCGCTGTCTTCCAACGCCCGTTCGGTCAGCAACTTCGCCGTCAGATTGACTGCCTGCACATAAACTCCGCCGACGCTGCCATCTGGCATACGAATGGGTAGGTAGCTAGCCTCCCACTCCGACGTCTGTCCGTCGCTATCAGGCATCACCACTGAAATTCTGAAGTGCTGAGCCGGACGACCCTCGAAAATCACTTGGTCCAGTAACGGCTTCAAAGAAGGAAATGCGTCGGGGAGCACTTCTTGCACAGTGCGCCCCAGATGAAAATCTACCGAGCGGCCATTGAACGCAGCCAATGTCTGGTTGATATGCACGTAACGGAGGTCTCGATCCAGCACAGCCTTGCCGACCGGCGAATCTGCAAGAAATATCGTCTCCATTGCGGCGCGCATGAGGCTGCTGCCTATTTCAACTTTTTTCATACCCCTCCCTATGAAAAAGCGATCCTGAAGCCTCCGGAGTCTTACTCTTGCGTATCGTTGGCTAAATCCCAACTCCAGCTTGACTCCGAACTTTGCCGCTCTGTATAGCGATTCAGTCTACTGGATATAAATAACTTGCGCACGCGCGCACCCATGCTTGACTCAACGTCAAAAAACTGTCGGGGACATTTGACTCGCCCTAAGTCTTAACCACTTCGGCCCGTCTTGACAAACGATATGCCAAGCGGAAGAAGCTGCGAACTCCGTGGCATACAGCAGGCATAAGTATTGACTGCAGCGCTCATAAAAATTGCGCTTTCAGCTATCTTTTCAATAGCAAACCCACCATCACCACACCGACTGCCGCCGCAAACCACATCAGCGCCACGCTGCTGGTGGCGGTCATCGCGCCGCCGGCCACCACCGGGCCGACGACGGCGCTGAGCGAATAGGCCATGGAGAGGCTGCTGACGTTCCAGGCCATGTCGGGCGTGGGGGTCTTGGTGGCGGCAATGAGTGACAGTGTGAGGAAGGCGGTGATCAGCCCGCCCAACACAAACATAGTGGCAAACGCCACAGTCACACCGGGCACACACGCCAGCACCGCAGCGGCCAGGGCGGTGCCCAGCGCGGCCAGTGCACCGGCGGCGCGCAGGCCCCAGTGGTCGGCCATCCAGCCCACGGGGTATTGCAGCAGCAAGCCACCCAGCCCGAAGGCAGTGAGCAAGTGGGCGATGCCTTCGGCCTCAAACCCCCGGTCGCCCGCAAACACGGCAAACAAGCCCGCCAGCGCCGACTCCAGCATGCCGCCACACAGCGCGATCAGCAGCCCCTGCCGGAAGATGCGGTGCGGCCACGCCGCTTGGGCGGACTGGGGCCAGCTGTTGATGTGGAGCGCCTCTTCCACTGGCGGTGTGCGGGCAAATGCCAGCGGCACCAGCGCCGACACCGTAAAGCCCACGCCCACCCACAGAATGGTGTGGCCCTGCACACCCACCCAAGCGGCAATGGCCGGGGCCACCACGGGGGCCGCGGCAATCAGCGTTTCATGAAAACCCACCAAGCGCCCGCGCGCGTGGGCGGGGGCAATGTTGTAGAGCCAGGGCTCCAGCCCCACCCAGCGCAGGCCCATGCCCAAGCCGGCCAGCAGGCCGCAAGCCAAGTACGCAGGCCACGGCAGAGACGCCATAGGCACCCATGCAATGCCCAGCAGCGCCACCACCGAGCCGGCCAACCCCACTACGACCACGGTGCGTGCGCCCCAGTGGCGGCACAGCCAGGGTGCCAAGCCGAGGCCGGGCATTTGCCCCATCCATAACGACGCCGCAAAAAAGCCCAGCTGCGCAGCACTCAGGCCCTGCAGCGCCAGCCACACCGGCACGATGACAAAGATGATGCCGAACTGACCGATCTGGGCCAGGGTGGACACGGTGTTGAGCGCGGTGATGGTGCGCCAGTCGTAGGCGCTCTGAGTGGGGTTGGTGCTGGACATGGAACGAAACCGAAGGCGGGGGTGGGAGTCTAGCCGGTTCAAAAACCGGGCTGACTCTTGAATTTTTCGATCACAGATACTCGATTTAAATCTAAATTTTGGCCTATTCCAATATTTGTGATCACAAATTGACTTTGCCACACTAGAATTTGGTCATCTCCACTCCCGCTATCGCCATGTCTACTCCCAGCGCCATTGAAGCTTTTTTGACCCATCACCGCATCCACGAGGTGGAGTGCGTCATCCCCGACATGACGGGCGTTGCGCGCGGCAAGCTCCTGCCGCGCGACCTGTTTCTGGCGGCGGGGGAAATGCGCATTCCCAAAAGCGTGCTGCTCAACACAGTGAATGGCCAGCAGCCGGACAACGGCCCCTATGTGGGCGACACCGACCCCG
>JAIXVK010000505.1 GCA_027483085.1 Comamonadaceae bacterium
CGTGCTGGAAACTGCGCGCGGTGGCATTCTTCGGGAAGGTTTGGCTTTTGACCACTGCGATGTGGCGGTGGTGACCAACATCGGTAGTGGTGACCATCTCGGCTTGAACTTCATTACGACCGTCAACGAGTTGGCCGTGCTCAAGCGTGTCATTGTGCAAAACGTCGCGCCCACCGGTGCCGCAGTGCTCAATGCCGCAGACCCGATCGTGGCAAAAATGGCACCCAAGTGCAAAGGAGAAGTGATTTTCTTTGCGGCGGACATTACCCATCCGGTGATGGCCACCCACCGTGCACAAGGTCAAGCCGTCGTCTACGTGGAAGGCGGTCACATTGTCGCCAGCAAGGGCGACACGCTGCAAACGATCGCACTGAGCGAAGTGCCGATCACCCTGAACGGCGCCATTGGCTTCCAGGTCGACAACGTCATGGCCAGCGTGGCAGCGGCTTGGTCTCTGGGTATTTCTTGGGATGTGATCCGCAAAGGCTTGGCCAATTTCGCCAACGACAGCCACAACGCCGCAGGCCGGTTCAACCTGTTCAAGTACCGGGGTGCGACAGTGATTGCAGATTACGGCCACAACCCTGATGCGATGCTGGCACTCGTACAAGCGGTGCAGGCCTTGCCGGCCACCCGCAGATCTGTCGTGATCAGTGGCGCCGGTGACCGCCGCGACCAAGATATCCGCCAGCAAACAGAAATCCTGGGCGATGCCTTCGACGAAGTCGTGATGTTCGAAGACCAATGCCAACGGGGCCGCAATGATGGCGAGGTACTAGCCTTGCTGCGCGAAGGCTTGGTCAACGCTAAGCGAACCAAAGAACAATCCGAAGTGTTCGGCGAGTTTCTTGCGATCGACTCAGCCATGAACAAACTCCAGCCCGGAGAGTTGTGCCTGGTTTTGGTCGATCAGGTTGAAGAGGCGATGGCCCACATCGCCGCCTAAGTGGCCAGCGATAGCTGAGCTTAGTAAATCTCGGAAACCGGCCCCCGGCCCATCAGCGCAGCGACTGCCTGATGGGCTTTTAACTGCCCGTCCAGCAAGCCCACCACCGCCTGGGTGATCGGCATCGGTACGCCCAAGGTGCTGGCGCGCTGCCATACGGTACGCGCGCTGTACACACCTTCGGCCACATGACCCAATTCCGCCACTGCCTGCTCCAGCGTTTTGTTGGCTGCCAAGGCTTGGCCCACCTTGCGGTTGCGCGACAGGTCACCTGTGGCGGTAAGGACCAAATCTCCCAAGCCGCTCAGGCCCATGAAAGTTTCTGCTTTCGCACCGAGCGCTATGCCAAGCCGAGTCATTTCTGCCAATCCGCGGGTGATCAGGGCGGCGCGCGCATTCAGCCCGAGATGAAGGCCATCGCACAAGCCGGTTGCGATTGCGAGCACATTTTTCACTGCGCCGCCAACCTCCACCCCTGCAACGTCTTCATTGGCGTACACACGGAGTTCAGGGCTGTGAAAGGCCTCGACCAGCACGCGCCGCACCGACTCATGCGGGCTGGCGGCAACTAAAGCGGTCGGCTGTCCGGCGGCCACTTCTTGGGCAAAGCTGGGGCCACTCAATACGCCCGCTTGCAAATGGGGGGCTACGGACTGCAAAACCTCGTACCCCAGCAAACCCGGCGCACCCGGCTCCAATGGCGCTTCAAATCCCTTGCACAACCAAGCCACAGTGCACTGCGTGTGGGCCACTTGTTGCAAGATCGACCGCAACCCGGCCATGGGCGTAGCGATGATCACAAGATCAAAGCTGCGACCATCCGGCGGAGCCAACAGCGTGGAAATGTCTTCGTTCGTGACATTCAAAGCCGGCGGAAAGCCGCAACCGGGCAAGTAGCGATGATTCACGCGCTCTGCCGCCATCTGCTGCACCGCAACAGCATCTCGCGCCCACAAGGTCACTGCGTGCGCTTGCCGTTCATTGCGGGCAGCGCTGATGGCGAGCGCCGTACCCCAGGCCCCTGCGCCGATTACTATGATTTTCATAGCTACTTGCGCTGATAAAACGTAGGCGAGAGGCCAAAACCTCTCTGAACCACGTTATTGTGGCAAAGTGCCCGCAGCAGCGCCTGCAGCTTCCATTTGCTGCTGCTCGTACATGGCCTGGAAGTTGATTTCCGAGAGGTGGACCGGTGGGAAACCACCGCGTTGAATCAAGTCCGCCACGTTACCGCGCAGGTAGGGGTACACGATTTGCGGGCAAGCAATGCCCATGATCTGGCTCAGTTGTTCCTGGCCGAGGTTGCGAATTTCAAAAATTCCGGCCTGCTTGGCTTCTACCAGGAAAACGGTTTTGTCTTTGATTTTGGTCTGCACGGTGGCAGTCACACACACTTCGTAAACGCCGTCTGCGACAGGAGCTGCCTCAACGCCGAGCTGGATGTCTACGGATGGCTGCTCTTGCTCCAACAGAATCGCAGGAGAGTTGGGTTGCTCCAACGACGCCTCCTTGAGGTAGACGCGTTGAATCTGGAAAACGGGATCTTGGTCAGCCATGTCTGAGGTCTCTCTAGATAAACAGAAGCCCGCCGGCACAACGCCGACGGGCTACGAAAACAGAATTCGTTGGTGAGAATTATGTCAGGCTACAGCGCCCAACAAAGGCAGCAAGCCGCCACTGCTGTCCAGCGCCATCAAATCGTCGCAACCGCCCACGTGGGTATCGCCAATGAAAATTTGGGGCACCGTACGTCGTCCGGTGAGCTCCATCATTTTCATGCGCTCATCGGGGTTGGCGTCGACGCGAATCTCTTCGATCGTGTCAACGCCTTTGGATTTCAAAATGCGCTTGGCCTGCACGCAATAAGGGCAGACGGCGGTGGTGTACATCTTCACGGCTTGCATGGAGCTAATTCCTTGAGTTCGTCAGCCCGGATCAGGCTTTTTCAACCGGGAGGTTAGCCAATTTCCACGCTTTCAGCCCACCCTGCATCGATTGGGCCTGCTCGTAACCCAGTTTCTTGGCAATGTTGACTGCCTTGGCAGACCGCGCACCACTTTGGCAAACCAGCACCAAGGGCAAGCCTTTGTTTTTCACGGCGCCTGCGAGCTTCGCCTCCAAGTCGGCGAGCGGGAGATTCTTAGAACCAACGATGTGACCGGCAGCAAACTCGGCAGCGTCAGACACATCCACCACGTTGGCTTTTTCACGGTTAATCAACTGAATGGCCTTGCCGGAGTCAATGCCCACTGCAGTCGCGCCCTGGAACACGGGCCACAGCAGCAAGCCTCCAGACGACAGTGCGATCGCGATCAGCATCCAGTTATCGATAAAAAATTTCACTTTGTTCCTTCTTGGTTACTTGGCTCGGAGACGCCATTTTAGAATGGAGCTCCTCCAGCTGACGGACACTCCGGCCGGTTTTATCAACGTTTGAACGCACACCCATGTACAAATTAGTCCTCGTACGCCACGGCGAATCCACTTGGAATCTTGAAAATCGCTTCACCGGATGGACCGATGTAGACCTCACACCTACCGGGGTTGAACAAGCCAAAAATGCAGGGCGACTGCTCAAAGCTGAAGGATATGAATTTGATGTGGCCTACACCAGCGTGCTCAAGCGCGCCATCCGCACTTTGTGGCACACACTCGATGAAATGGACCGCACATGGCTGCCGGTCGTGCACAGCTGGCGCCTGAATGAACGCCACTACGGCGCCTTGCAGGGTTTGAACAAAACCGATATGGCCAAACAGTACGGCGACGCGCAAGTCTTGGTATGGCGCCGGAGCTACGACACCCCGCCACCTGCGCTGGAGGCCACAGACCCCCGCAGCGAACGCTCAGATATCCGCTACGCCAAGCTCCCTGCAGAACAAATCCCGCTCACAGAATGCTTGAAAGACACTGTGGATCGTGTGATTCCGTTCTGGAATGAATCGATTGCCCCTGCCATCAAGGCAGGCAAGCGCATCGTGCTGGCAGCGCACGGCAACTCGATCCGCGCATTGATCAAGTACCTAGACAACATTTCTGACGATGACATCGTCGGTGTCAACGTCCCCAATGGCATTCCATTGGTTTACGAGCTCGACGAAAACCTCAAGCCGATTCGCCACTACTACCTCGGCGATGCGGAGGCAGCAGCCAAGGCAGCGGCAGCAGTTGCATCCCAGGGCAAGGCTTGATCCCCGGAGATTCTCACTAAACGCCCGCTACAGCGGGCGTTTTTGCAGGTCTTCGCGGAACTGGTACGAGGGTTGCAACTCCAAGGTGTATATTGAGACGACACAGGAAAAACTATGGGTCACAAACTAAAAATCACCGGCTGGGTTGCATTAGGGGTTGTTGCTGGTGCACTCACCACCGTTTCGTTGCAAACCGTTGCGCGCAATTCACTCGCCCCCTTGCCGCTGGAAGAGCTACAGCAGCTTGCGACCGTATTCGGAATGGTCAAGAGTGACTATGTGGAACCTGTAGACGAGAAAAAACTGATCACCGACGCCATCACTGGGATGGTTGC
>JAIXVK010000106.1 GCA_027483085.1 Comamonadaceae bacterium
ATGTCGGCCTTCTGGCCCGGGCCCCTGACCCTGATCCTGCCGCGCAAAGACGGCGTGGGTGCGGCGGCTGCCGGCGGGCAAAACAGCATCGGACTGCGCTGCCCGTCACACCCGGTGGCCCAAGCGGTGCTGTCGGTGCTGCGCAAGCCCTCGGATGGCGGGCGCTTGGTTTGGGGGATTGCGGCCCCCAGCGCCAACAAATTCGGTCGGGTCAGCCCCACTACCGCGGCCCATGTGCGCAGCGAGTTCGGCGATGACTTGCTGATCCTCGATGGCGGCCCCTGCGAGGTGGGCATCGAGTCCACCATCATCGACTGCACCCGGGGTGCGCCGGTGCTCTTGCGCCCGGGCTCCATCACTGCCCAGCAGGTGGAAGATGCGTGTGGGCGTAAATTGCTATCAAAAAAAGAGCTGGAGGCGAAGACGCAGCAAGCGCCCCGGGCCTCCGGGACCCTGGAGTCTCACTATGCGCCCAGCGCCACCGTACGCCTGATGGATGCCAAAGCCTTGCAAGCGGCCTTGGACTTGCTTAGTGGTACCACCCCGCCGGACAAGCGCCCCACGATTGCGCTGTACCACCGCAGCCCGCTGCAGGTGCGTTCGCCGCTGGTGTCCCCCCACCGCATGCCGGGGCATGCCCAGCCGGCTGCGCACGAGCTGTTCTCCAAGCTGCGGGAGATGGATGCGCTGGGTGTCAAGTTGATCTGGGTCGAAACTCCGCCCGACACCCCCGAGTGGGATGGCGTGCGCGACCGCCTCACCCGCGCAGCGGCCTGAAGCCGCCCGCTGCCCCGCGTTTTACTGATCCCGCCCGGCCCAGTCCACCAAGGCGTCCAGCGCAGGGCGGGCCTCATTGGCGTTAGGGTGGTTGATAAAAGCGACCAGCACATAGCGTTTGCCACTCACCGCATGCACATAGCCCGCCAAGGTGACCACGCCGCTCAGGGTGCCAGTTTTCAGGTGAGCGGTGCCGCTGGTGCGGGTCTTGATGCGCTTGAGCGTGCCATCGACCCCTGTGATCGGCAGGGATGACATCAACTCCGGCATAAAGGGGGCGGTGAACGTGGCTTGCAGCAGCCGGCCCATGGCTTGCGCGCTGATGCGCTCCTGGCGGGAGAGGCCGGAGCCGTTGTCCAGCACCGGGGCGTCGTCGGTGGCGATCCGGTCTTTCCACCAGCGTTGCACCAGTGTGCGGCTGGCTGCAAAGCTGCCGGGCGGCAGATTCACGTCTGCCACTGTGTCGACCGGCAAGCCTTGGGCGGAGCCTGCCACGCGGCCCAGCGTCAAAAACACTTGCTGGGCCATCACGTTGTTGCTGTATTTGTTGATGTCGCGAATCACCTCCGCCAGCGACGCGGACTGGGTCACCAGCGCCGGTTTGCCGGCCAACAGGGCGGCCGGCACGCTGCCAGTGCGCACGCTGCCCAGCACCCGGCCCCCCATGCTCTCCCACAGGCCTTGCACGGTGCGTGCGGCATAGGCTTTGGGGTCGGCGTAGGCGACAGGCCAGACTTTTTCACCACACGCCGCGGGGTAGTTGCCGCCAAAGCGGATGCGCAAGGGGTCTGAAAAATCGGCCTTGAGAGCGCCGCGGTAGTCCCCGCATTCGGCGGCGGTGGTGTTGAGCGCTACGGTGGCGGGCAGGCTCACTCCGGCCAGGGGTGGGTCGTACTGCACATAGGCGAGGTTGGCGCTGCGGTCCGGGGTGAAGGTCATCACCACCGACTTGAAGTTGAGCAGCATCGCATCGGGGGCCACGTTGTAGGGGCGCAGAGGCTCGCCATCGAACTTGGCCGGGTCGGGCTCGGGCACTTCGAGTGCGCTGCGGTCGAGCACGATGTCGCCGGCAATGGTCTTGATGCCCATGCCCTGGACCCGGCGCATCAGCAGCCACAGACGCTCCATCACCAGCTTGGGGTCGCCCTGGCCCTTGAGGTAGAGGCTGCCATTGAGCACACCGTTTTGTACCGTTCCATCGAGGTACACCGGCGTGGTCCAGGTGTAAGCGGGCCCCAGCAGGTCAAGGGCGGCAATGGTGGTCACCAGTTTCATGGTGGACGCCGGGTTCATGGGGCTGGTGCTGCGGTGGGCCAAACGCGGTGCTGCGCCGCCTTGGGCATCCACGACCAGAAACGACACGGCATCCCGCGGCACTTTGGCGCGGGCCAGGGCAGCATCGACTTCGGGAGGGAGGGCTTGCGCCGAGACGGCGGCGTGTAGGGCCCACACGGCAAGGGCGGCACAGGCGGAGCGGGAAAGTGAGCGGGAGAACAACATGGGGGCATTATCCGGCCCGCCCTAGCAGGGATAATTGGGGCATGAACCTGTTGGCCCTGGATACCGGAACCGAATTTCTCTCGATCGCCCTGCGCACCGACGGGCCCCATGGCTCGCGTGTCGTCGAGCATCAGAGCGCCGGGGGGGCCAAGGCATCGACCGATTTGATTGCGGCCGTATTGCAGATGCTGGCAGACGCCGGTGTGCGCTTGGCAGACCTGGACGCCATTTGCTTTGGCAGCGGCCCCGGTTCGTTTACCGGTTTGCGCACCGCTTGCTCGGTGGTGCAGGGCTTGGCCTTCGGGGCAGGGGTGCCGGTGTTGCCGGTGGACTCGCTGTTGGCGGTTGCCGAAGACGCCCGGTTTCGTGCCCTGCCCGACGTGCCGGTGCTGCAAGTCACCGCCCTGTTGGATGCCCGCATGGACGAGATGTATGTCGCTCGCTATCGTTTTGAAAGCGGCCAGTGGCAGACCTTGAGCGCCAGTGCACTGCTGCGGCCCGAGGACTGGGCTGCAAGCCCCGCGGGCGACGCGCCCCATGTCGTAGCGGGTAATGTTTTTACGGTGTATGCCGATCGCCTGTCTCCTGCATCGCTGCAGGCTGCGCAGGTCGAGCCGGCCTTGCCCTTGGCGGCCGCCATGTTGCGTGTGGCACCGGCCTTGCTCGCGCAAGGCCTGGCCGTGGATGCCGCTTTGGCCATGCCCAGCTACATCCGCGACAAAGTCGCCAAAACCACTGCCGAGCGGGAGGCTGAAAAAGCCGCTGCCCTTGCGGCCGCTGTGCCATGAGCCCCTATCGCGCGGTGCCCGCAGCAGACGTAGTCCACGAGGCCGCGTTCGAGCCCATGCTCGCGGATTCGCTGGACCGGGTGCTTCAGGTCGAGCAACGCACCTACGCCCATCCTTGGAGTCGGGCCAACTTTATCGACGCCCTGCACAGTGGCTACCAGGCCCAAATGATCACCGGCCGTGACGAGTTGTTGGGTTACTTTGTGGCCATGAAAGGGGTGGACGAAGTGCACTTGCTCAACATCACGGTCGCCCCCGAATACCAAGGCCAGGGCTGGGCCCGCGTCATGCTCGATGCCTTGGGCGTCTGGGCCCGCGGGCAAGGCGCACAGTGGCTCTGGCTGGAGGTGCGGGTGCATAACGCACGCGCCATCCAGGTCTACGAGGCGCATGGCTTTCGCCGCGTGGGCATGCGCAAAGCCTATTACCCCGCAGACCGCGGGCAGCGCGAAGACGCCATCGTCATGAGCCTGGCACTGGAGCATTGAACACCATGGCATTGCAACTCGACGAGCGCCAACGCGCCATGCTGCTGGAAATGGGCGTTCGCGTCTGGTTGCCCGGTACCGCTTTCGCAGTCCTGGCAGATAACGATCCGGCACCCGTAGCGCCCACCCGTGTGGCGGTTGTCAGCCCGGTGGCCCGTGCGCCGCAGGTGGCACCGGTAGTGCCCAAGGCCCCTGCAGCCGCCCCGGAGGCGGTGCCGGTGCAACCGTCGGACTTGGCCGCGCTGGACTGGAATGGCTTGGCAGACACTGCCGCAGCCTGCACCGCCTGCGGCTTGTGTGCGGGCCGCAAATTCGGCACCCTGCAACCAGCCGCTCAAGCCCAGGCTGATTGGATGGTGGTGGGGGATCCGCCGGAAGAGGAGGAAGACGCCGCCGCCCAAGCCTTCACCGGTGCACCCGGGCAACTGCTCGACAACATGCTGCAAGCCGTGGGAGCAAGCCGCACCGGCAGCGGGCCGCAAGGCGCCTATGCCACCAATGTGGTGAAGTGTCGCCCGCCGCATGGCCGCAACCCCGCGCCTGCCGACCTGGCGGAGTGCGCGCAGTTCCTGCAGCGCGAGG
>JAIXVK010000185.1 GCA_027483085.1 Comamonadaceae bacterium
CAAGTACAACTTGTCCGTGTGCCCGCACGCAGGCGGAGTGGGGCTGTGTGAGTATGTGCAGCATCTGTCCATGATTGACTACTTGTGCATTGCCGGTACGCGGGAAGGGCGTGTGATCGAGTTTGTGGACCACTTGCACGAGCATTTCCTCGAACCCTGCGTGATCGAAAACGCTGCCTACATGCCCCCCAAGGCGCCGGGTTTCTCCATTGAGATGAAGCCGGAGTCACTGCAGCACTACACCTACAAGCCTCGCTCGGCTGCGGTATGAAGATCGACACCCATCAGCACTACTGGCGCTACCGACCCGCAGAGTTTCCGTGGATCAGTGACACTATGCCCGCCCTGCAACAAGACTGCATGCCGGTGGACTGCGAGGCTGCCATGCGGGCCGCGGGTGTGGAGGGTGTCGTCGCGGTGCAAGCGCGCACGCTGGTCGAGGAAACCGATTTTTTGCTCAAAGTCGCCGACAGCCACCCCGAGGTACTGGGGGTAGTGGGCTGGGCCGCCCTGGCAGCGCCGGATTTGGCACAACAGCTCGAGCGCTGGACGGCACACTCGGCCATGCGCGGCATCCGCCACATTTTGCAAGACGAGGCCGATGTCAACGCCTGGCTGAACAACCCGCACAACGCAGTGGGTCTGCGCGCCGTACAGCAGGCAGGCTTGGTGTATGACGTGCTGGTGTTTGATCACCAAATGCCCGGTGTAGTCCAGTTTTGTGCCCGGCATGACGCCCATTGGCTGGTGCTGGACCACTTGGGCAAACCCTCTGTCCGGGATTGGGCAAGCAACCCTGAGGTGTCTTTGCGCTGGCTCAGCAGCATACGCAGCCTGGCCACCTTGCCGCATGTGATGTGCAAGTTGTCGGGCTTGGTAACCGAGACCGATTGGGCCCACGCGAGTGGTGTCAGTCCGGCCGACAGCAAAATCATCTGGACCTGTTTTGACCACGCGCTCGACGCCTTTGGCCCGCACCGGCTGATGTACGGCTCGGACTGGCCGGTTTGCCAACTTGCGGCGCCTTATGACGTAGTGCATGGGTTAGTACACCGGTGGGCGAAATCCCGCCTCACCCAGACCGAGCAAGACGCTTTCTGGTCTGGCAATGCGATTCGCTGCTACGGCTTGCATGTACCTTCGGAGGCCTGACCGGCTCCCTTACTGAAAGAAAACCATGAATTTGGATCTCAAAGGCAAAGTGGTCATCGTCACAGGTGGTGGCAGCGGCATAGGCGCAGCCATTTCTTTGACGTTGGCGCAAGAAGGCGCCATTCCCGTGGTGTTCGGCAAGAGCCCCCTCACGCCCGAGTTCGAGGCGCAATTGCGTGCGGTAACGGCCGACTACTTGTTTGTGCAACTGGAACTGTCCGACGAGTCCGCCTGCGGCAGGAGCGTGGCGCAAGTGATCGAGCGCTATGGCCGGCTGGATGGGCTGGTGAACAACGCCGGGGTGAATGACAGCGTCGGGTTGCACGCCGGGCGGGATGCGTTTGTCGGCTCCTTGGAGAGGAATCTGATCCACTATTACGTGATGGCGCACTACTGTGTGCCGCACTTGAAGGCCAGCCGGGGCGCGATCGTGAATGTGTCATCCAAAACGGCGCTCACCGGCCAAGGAAATACCAGTGGCTACTGTGCGTCCAAAGGTGCCCAGCTGTCCCTGACACGCGAATGGGCTGCAGCCTTGTTGGAGGACGGGGTGCGGGTGAATGCCTTGATTCCCGCCGAAGTCATGACGCCCTTATACGAACGCTGGATCAATACCTTTGACAATCCGGCTGAGAAATTGGCGGCTATCACTTCCAAGATTCCGCTGGGGCATCGCATGACCACCTCAGAGGAAATGGCCCGCATGGGGGTGTTTTTGTTGTCCAACGCGTCATCCCACACCACCGGCCAATGGGTGTTTGTCGATGGCGGCTACACCCACTTGGACCGGGCCTTGTCATGAAGGCCGCTGCGGTGCGCTATGCGCTTGCCCTGGATTTGGTGGACGATGAAGCCAAGATTGCCGCTTATGAAAAAGCCCATGAATCCATTTGGCCAGAGGTCCGCGAGCACTTGCTGGCGCAGGGCGTATTGGCCATGGAAATCTACCGGCTAGGCACCCGCATGTTCATGGTCATGGAGGTAGACCCCGCGGTGTATTCCGAAGAGCGCATGGCCCGAGCGTCGCTCGAGAACGAGGCTATCGTCCGCTGGGAGACCCTGATGTGGACGTTTCAAGCACCTACACCCTGGACGCCAGCCGGCCAGAAGTGGGTGCGCATGCGGCGCGTCTTCCAGCTGGAGTGAAGGTTGCGGGTGTAGCCGCTTGCCTTAGCGGCTGATATTGCACTCGCGGCGCAACAAGGCCACCGCATCGTTGAAGGTGTAGTCGTGGTCACTCGCCAGGGTGGCGCTCGACTCTTCGATAAAGTTGTTCCACAGGCTTGCGTAGTCTTCCAGGTGTTCGACAGGCGCGTTGGCTTCGATGAACTGCAAGGGCAGGGTAGGCTGCAATCCAGATTTACGGATCTTCTTCACCAAGGTAGCGGCTGCCTTTTCGGTGAGCACCGTCTTGGCAGGGCTACCAGCGGCCATGCACAAGAACAGGGTGAGCAAGGAGCTTTCGTCATCATTGCCACCGGTGGCCTTGGCCCAAGCCTTGGAAACATTCTTGTCGAATTGATCCACCTCTTGGATGGTGTCCTCGAGCCAAAAATACCGGCCCATGAATGCGGGCGTCTGGTCAAACAGCTTGCGCACCGACAGGTCAGATTCCAGCCATTTGACGGAGTCTGCCCAGACCGAGTCGCGTATGGACTCCACCAGTTCTGTCCACTCGCTAGGTAAATCTGCCGGGACGGTCAACGGCAACTTGCCGGGTTTGGCCAGATAGCGCTTGCGCATGGCCAGAATCATCTTTTCGAAAGTAACCCAGTCAGGCAGGCTGCTGCGCTTGCAGGCCCGGGCCAGCAAGGCGGTGCGGATGACGGCTTCTGCGTCTTTGCCAGCCTCTTCGAGTTCTTCGACGTCCATGCCCATTTGCCCGGCCATCCAAATGGCCGCATCCACCACCGCGGCAGCCCGGCTCCGGCTAGCCAACTCCATCTGGTATTCGGTCAGGGTTTTGAGGCTCCATTTGGCGAGCAGGGGAATGTGCTCATCGCGAAAGCCGCTGCGCTCGTTCATCCCG
>JAIXVK010000262.1 GCA_027483085.1 Comamonadaceae bacterium
CTGGGATGCGGTGGCCGATACCTTCTTGAACACCTTGCGCTCGGTGCTGGAGCGCCACGGCAGACCTTTTGCGTCGGCCGCAGCGAGCAGGGCGAGCGCGTCAGGTTTGCCAGCGAAGGAGCGGCTGGCCCATTCGCACGCGCGACCCTTGCTCTAAGCCCGCATCGAGCACAAAGCCTTTGGGCGCCAGCACGATCACGGTGGAGCCATGCTGAAACCAGCCCATTTCCTGCCCGCGCTCAAAGCTTGCGTTACAGGCGATCTTTTTGGGGCCGGTGTATTTCAGGTGAAACAGCACATCCAGAAAGTGCAGCCGGATGCTGGCTACCAGCACCGCAGCCACCGGCACCAATGCCACGCGTTGCCCCTGCAGCGGGCCCGGGCCGTTCAGCCGGGTTCCGATGAAGGCACGCTCGTTTTTGCAGAACAGTTTTTCTATCCGCTTGAGGGCAATCGGGTTCACGTTCCAGGTGTCGCCCGAGAAGTAGCGCAC
The DNA here is from genome assembly GCA_027483085.1 of Comamonadaceae bacterium. GTDB lineage: Bacteria > Pseudomonadota > Gammaproteobacteria > Burkholderiales > Burkholderiaceae_C > Allorhodoferax. Next base: position 494 of record JAIXVK010000262.1, read on the forward strand.
CTCGTCCACCGTGCAGTGGTGGGGCGCGTGGAAGCGGTGGTACATGCTGGATGTGAGGCGCAGGGTGACAAAACTGCCGTCGCGCCATTCGCTCACGTCTGCGTCCGGACCCAGCAGGTCTTCCAGGGTGTACGGAAAGCCTTTGGCCTGGAACACGCGGGTGCCTTCGATAGGGCCACTCGCGCCAATGATGGCGTCGACCGGGCTGGTCATGGCATCCACATCTTGCGACACGGGACGGGCGCCGTCTTTGAGTTCGCGGGTGAAGCAGTCGTGCATGCTGGAAAAGCGCTGCTTTTTGGCTTCGCTCAAGTCCAAGTCGCTAAAGAACTTCCAGATACCGATCGAGGCATCCCGCACCAGCGGCTGCTCGATCTTGCTGAACCACCCCAGAAAGCGGGTGAGCGCTTGCCGGGGAATGCGGTTGGTCAGCAGAAAGTTCAGGTCTTCCTGGCTGAGGATTTTTTGAATCTGTGCACGTAGTTGCATGGTGATTGTTGATAGTGAAGTTGGATTGAAAGGTGAATGTCGTGAATGAATCTCTAGAACTCCAAACCCTGCTGCTGGCCGGCGTGGGCACGGCGGCGGCCATAGCGGCTTTGCGCAAATTGAAGGCGCGCGCCGAGCTGTCGCTGGCCAAGCACCGCTCGCTGGCAGGCCATCCGCGCAATGCGCGTTTGCTGGCTTCTTTGCTGCCCAACTACAGCTACGATGAGCAGCAGGCTTTCGCCGTAGACGGTGCGCCAGTCGATGTGGTGGCACGCCGCAAGGCGGCGTTCGCCGCACTGGTGCAAGGCATTGCACAGCGTTACCCCAAGACCCTGGAGGCGGGCGCTTCGGTGATCGATGGCTTGTCGGACATGCAGTTCGTCAGTGCCTACCGCGTGCCCTACCAGTTCAAGTCCATGGTCAAGCAGGGCTTGAAGATCGGCTCGTTTTTGCAGTCGTCTTCCGGCGTCACCGTGACTGATCTGGACGGCAATGTGTTCATCGATTTGACCGGCTCGTATGGCGTGAACCTGATGGGTAATGACTTCTACAAGGAGTGCATTGACGAAGGTGCTGCCATTGCGCGTGACCTGGGTCCGGTGCTCGGGGCTTACCACCCGGTCATGGTGGACAACGTGCAGCGCCTGCGCAAAGCCTCGGGCATGGATGAGATGTCTTTCCACATGTCCGGCACCGAAGCAGTCATGCAAGCCGTGCGCCTGGCCCGCTACCACACCGGCCGCAAAAAGCTGGTGCGCTTTTGCGGCTCCTACCATGGCTGGTGGGGTGATGTGCAGCCCAGCATCGGCAACCCGATGACGGCCAAAGATACCTTTACCTTGTCTGAAATGGGCGAGGGCACTCTGCGCGTGCTGCGTAAGCGCCGCGACATTGCCTGCATCTTGATCAACCCCTTGCAGGCCCTGCACCCCAATATGCCGGCGCCCAGCGACGGCTCTTTGCTGGACGGTTCGCGCAAAGCCGGGTTCGACAAAGTGGCCTACACCGCGTGGCTGCAAACCTTGCGCACGATTTGCGATGAACGCGGGATCGCATTGATCTTTGACGAGGTGTTTGTCGGTTTCCGCCTTGCACCCGGTGGCGCACAGGAATACTTCGGTGTGCGCGCCGACATGGTGACCTACGGCAAGACACTGGGCGGCGGACTGCCCATCGGCGTCTTGTGCGGCAAGCGCGAATGGATGCGCCGCTTCCGCGATGAAGCACCAGCAGATATTTGCTTTGCTCGCGGTACGTTCAATTCGCACCCCTATGTGATGGGCGCCATGAATGCCTTTATGCGCAGGCTCGAAACACCCGAGGTACAAGCGCTCTACACCGATCTGGACGATGTCTGGAACCGCCGCGCATCGCAGCTCAACCATGCCATGGAGGCGGCGGGCATGCCGGTACGCGTGGCCAACCTGTCGACCATATGGACCGTGACCTACACGCAGCCCGGTTGCTACCACTGGTTGTTTCAGCACTATTTGCGTTTGCAAGGGCTGGCCTTGAGCTGGGTGGGAACCGGTCGCATGATCTTCAGCCTGAATTTCAGCGATGCGGACTTTGAGGAGGTAACCCACCGTTTTGTGGCGGCGGGTCAGGCGATGCAGCAGGATGGTTGGTGGTGGACCGATAGCGCCCAGACGCACAAGGTCATCAAGCGCCGCATCCTGCGGGAGATGCTGGCCGCCAAGTTCTAAGCCGCAGAGGGCCGGAACCTGGCGACGGGTTCCGGTCAGGTGGGGGCGTGGTCCATATTGCCGCGGGGCTCAATGAGTTCGCCGCGCATCAGGGCCAGAGGTGCCTTGTAGTAAAGCTTGATGTCGTGGAAGGGGTCGGTGATGATTTTGGTCATCCACACCAGACCGGACATCACGTCTTTGATAAAGAAAAGGTGTACGGTGCGGAAAATCAATCCGCCCACGCCCACAGCCAGCCAAAGTTCGCCGGTGTGACGGGCAAATGCTTCAAAGCCGGTGGTGACCTCGTAGTAGCCGAACAGGGTGGGGTCTATCCAGAGCATCACCGGGGCTGCGGCCCAGATGGCCATGAGCACCACTTTGCGCTGCAGGTTGTAGCCGACCTTGATCTCTTCTTTGTATTCGTGGGTGGCCTTGTTGACCTCGTCATAGCCCCGCGGTTCAAAGAAAAAGTGGCCGGATTGGCGTGCCGTCATCGAGATCAACCAGGCGACCAAAGCCGCCATGGCGGGGTCTTTGAAGAGCAGCGCATAGGCCACCACAAAGCTGATCGCGCTAACCAAGTGCAAAGACTGGTTGATGCGGCTGTGGTGGTAATAGCGGTGGTCATCCCAGCGCTGGATTTTGAGTTGCTTAAAAAATTCCTGCATGGACAGAGTCTCCTGAAAACAGAAGATTCATGCTATCGCCGCATGATGGCAGCGGCGTGACAAGGTCCGTGACAGTTGCGTGAAAGCGCAGGCTCAGTCTTTGGTGGCGTGGCGCTGCACGCAGTCAATATAGGCATTGCCGTCGGGTGGCCGGCCGGCCCGCTGGCTTTCCCAGAGCATGGTGCCCAGGCACTCCATGGTTTCGTGGTGGGCCTGGTGCAAAGAGTTCCGCTTGTGGGTCAGCAGTTCCACCGCCTGCCGGATGCCCCGCGGCTGGTCGATGCTGCACTGCTCGCTAATCGATAAATGCATGCTCAAGTGCAAAAACGGGTTGGTGCGCCCTTCGGTCGCCTCGTACACCGTGGCCAGCGCAGTGTCCAAGTTGGCAAAGTCTTCGCGGTACTCGGGGTGCTCGTCCATCCATTGCGACGCTATGATTTCGATAGCTTCAAGTGATTGACCCGCCTTGGCTTTGGCGTAGGTGGAGCAGAAAAATCGACGTACGTCTTCTTGGGATGGATTGAACATGGGCTCAAGGTTAGCACGGTGAGAATTAGTCCACCCACCGGGTGGTATCTCGTTTTTCCTGGTCTGCCCGCTCTTGGGCCATTTGCTCTTCGAGTTGCTGGCGGCCTTGTTTGATGGTGGCAATCAGCTTGCTGCGGTCTTTGAAGTGAGGGCGCATTTTTTCAAACAACGCAAGGTTGTGGTGCCGAAAGCGCATGGCGGTCTGGCGTGCCACATGGGCGGGTTGGCCCAGCAACTGCAACACGCTGCGGGCGCTGCGCAGGCTCGACTCAAACAGCTCCCGCTCTACCAAGGTGACACCGCGTTCGCGCAGCTGGTTCCAGTGGGTGACGTCCCGGGC
>JAIXVK010000002.1 GCA_027483085.1 Comamonadaceae bacterium
CCGCTTTGAGCAAAGGAAATCGTTATGCAGCATGTTGTTTTCAACCAGAAAGGTGGCGTCGGCAAGTCCACCATCACCTGTAACCTGGCGGCCATCAGCGCCTCGCAGGGGCTGCGCACGCTGGTGATTGACTTGGACTCGCAGGGCAACTCCAGCCGCTATTTGTTGGGGGCCGATATGACGGACGAGCTGCCGAACGTGGCGGAGTTTTTTGAGCAGAGCCTCAAATTCACTGTGCGCGACAAGCCCGCCAGCGACTACATCAGCGAGACCCAGTGGCCGAATCTGGATGTGCTGCCCTCGAGCCCGCTGCTTGACGAGCTGCACAGCAAGCTGGAGAGCCGCCACAAGATCTACAAGCTGCGCGATGCGCTGGAGCTCTTGGCCGCCGATTACGACCAGATTTACATCGACACCCCGCCCGCACTCAACTTTTACACCCGCAGCGCGCTGATTGCCGCGCAGGGCTGCTTGATTCCGTTTGACTGCGATGACTTTTCCCGCCGCGCGCTCTACACCCTTTTGGAGAACGTGCAGGAAATCAAGGCCGACCACAACAAGACCCTGGAGGTGGAAGGTATTGTGGTCAACCAGTTCCAGCCGCGCGCCAACCTGCCGCAGCGCATGGTGCAGGAGCTGATTGATGAAGGCCTGCCGGTCTTGCAGCCCTACCTCGGTGCCTCGGTGAAGATCCGCGAGTCGCACGAGCAGTCCAAACCCATGATCTACCTGGAACCCGGCCACAAGCTGACCCAGGAGTTTGTAGCGCTGCATGACGCTCTGCTGCCCAAGAAGAAAAACAGTAAAAAAAGCCGCTAGCCGGCACAAATAGTTCCGGATTAGCTCCTTATTTCATAGCGTTTACAAAGCGGGCCACCAGCCGGCGCCCGGGCTGCCCATAATGCGCGGTCCAATTGTGAATCGCCATGCAAACCATCTCCCGGGGCTCCTGGCCCCTGCGCCTCTTGAAAATCAGTCTGGTGTTGGCCGGCTTGGGCCTCGTCGCCCTGCTGGCGCTCACCGCGTTTTTCTCGACCCAGCTGCCCGACACCTCCTCCCTCTCCAATTACCAGCCCAAGCAGCCCCTGCGTGTGCTGACCGCGGATGGGGTGGAAGTGGCAGGTTTCGGCACCGAGCGCCGGGTCTACAAGCCGATCGACCAGATTCCCCAGTTGATGAAAGACAGTCTGCTGGCCGTGGAAGACGCGCGGTTTTATGAACACGGCGGGCTGGACCCGATTGGCGTGGCCCGGGCTATCGTGGCTAACCTCACTGGCGGGCGCACCCAAGGGGCATCCACCATCACGCAGCAGGTGGCGCGCACCTTCTTTTTGAGCCGCTCCCGCACTCTGGAGCGCAAGATCAAAGAAGCACTGCTGGCGTTCAAAATCGAGTCCCAGCTCAGCAAAGACCAGATTCTGGAGCTCTACATGAACCAGATCTATCTGGGTTCGCGGGCCTATGGCTTTGAAGCGGCGGCTCAGGCGTATTTCGGCAAGCCTCTCACTGCGCTGAGTGCCGCTGAGTCCGCGATGCTGGCCGGGCTGCCCCAGAATCCGCACTTTGCCAACCCGATTCAAAACTTTGAGCGCGCCCGGGCCCGCCAGCTGTTGGTCCTGGGCCGCATGCGGGCGCAAGACGTGATCACCGACGCCCAGTTTCAGGCAGCCAAGGCAGAGAAGCTGGTGGTCCGCAAGCGCAACGAAGTCGATGTGCACGCGGAACACGTGGCCGAAATGGTGCGCCAGCAGGTTTATGCCCAGTTCGGCGAAATGAGCTACACCACCGGCCTGAATGTCACCACTACCCTGCGCTCTGCCGAGCAGCAGGCCGCCTACAAGGCACTGCGCCGTACGCTGGTGGAGCACTCCTTGCGCCAAGTCTGGCGCGGCCCCGAAGGACAGGAAACCCTTGCCACCGACCTGAAAGACGACGACCCAGCGGTGGCCCAGGCACTCGCCGATTACGACGATGACGAAGACCTGCGTATTGCCATCGTGACCCGCGCCAGCACCAAATCGGTGACCGTGGTGTTGGGTACTGGCGAGGTCGTGACCGTGGAGGGCACTGGCTTGCGACCCGCCCAGTCAGGCCTGGCCGAATCTGCTGCCGCCAAGTTACGGGTAAGGCGCGGCGCGGTGGTGCGGGTGGTGCAGCAAGCCAAGGCCTGGAGTCTGGTGCAGTGGCCGGAGGCTGAAGGCGCGCTGGTCGCCATGGATCCCCTGAATGGCGATATCCGCGCCCTGGTGGGAGGGTTCGACTTTCACCGCAACCAGTTCAACCACGTAACCCAAGGCTGGCGCCAGCCCGGCTCCAGCTACAAGCCGTTCATTTACTCTGGCGCGATTGAGAGCGGCATGCAGCCTGAATCGCTGGTGAACGATGCGCCCATGGAAAACGTAGGCGACTGGGCCCCCGAGAACGACGACGGCAGCACCGATGGCCCCATCACCCTGCGCCGCGCCTTGGCGCGCTCCAAAAACCTGGTGTCCATCCGCCTGATGCAGTTGCTCTCGCCCCAAGGCGCGCGGGAGTGGGTCAGCCGCTTTGGGTTTGACCCGGAACGCCAACCGGACAACCTCACCCAGGCCCTCGGCTCGGGCTCCACCAACCCCCTGCAAATGGCGGGTGCTTATTCGGTGTTGGCCAGCGGTGGCTACCGGGTGAATCCGGTACTGATCCAGAAGATTGCCCGGGCCAGTGGCGAGGTGGTGTTCGAAGCCAAGCCCCAGGTGTTGGACGAGACGCTGCGCACCGTGCCGGCCCGCAACACCTTCATGGTGTCGAGCTTGTTGCAGGAAGTGACGCGTAGCGGCACAGCCGCCAAAGCACAGGCCGCACTCAAGCGCCCTGATCTGTATGGCAAGACCGGCACCACCAATGACGTGGTGGACGCCTGGTTTGCCGGCTACCAGCCCGGTGTGGTGGCGGTGGTGTGGGTGGGCTACGACACGCCCCGCAGCTTGGGCACCCGTGCCTCCGGGTCCGCGCTGGCGCTTCCCGCCTGGATTGATTACATGGCTGTGGCCCTTAACGGCGTGCCGGTGCAAGAGGTGCAGCCCCCTGAGGGTGTCGTGCGCGTCGGCGACGATTGGCGCTATTCCGAATGGACCGAAGGCGGTTTCATCGACAGCCTCGGGGTTGACAGGCAAGCTATTTCACCGGCCCTTGCTGTGCGACCCGTGACACCGCTAGTGAGCCCGGATAGTCAGTAACTGTGACTTTTTCCACAATTTCAGGGTCTAATTAGTCCATATGGACTAGTACTTGTGGAGGTCGGCTTTTCTAAAATCAAAGTTGTTACTAAACATTACATACATGTGGGGATCTATGAAAAAATTTGCGATGGCAGCCATCTTGGCCACCAGTTCTTTCCTATCGGCACACGCTGCTGCCATCACCGGCTTGGTGAACACCGGTAGCTTCGCCAGTGGTGCGCAAGACACCAACTACTCGCTCAATGGCACCGGCTTTGGTTACGTGACCCAAGACAACATTTGGCCGGTTGGCACATGGATTGCCAACACCACCACATCCAAGTGGATCACACCCTTGGCTAATCAAGCCGCCAGCTTTGACCCGGTCACTAAAGGTACTTACACATGGTCTTTGAGCTTTAACCTTGCCGGTTTTGATGCGTCTACCGCCAGCTTCAGTGGCAAATTTGCAGCTGACAACTCCGCAGTGGTCCTCCTCAATGGCAATTCGATCGGCTCTGCCAACAGTTTCACCAGCTACTCTCACTTCGGCGCCGCCTCTGGCTTCAAGAGCGGTATCAACACCCTGGAGTTTGTGGTCACCAACGATGCCCAAGACAGTGGGAACCCCACAGGCCTGCGTGTCGAGTTCACCGCATCCAATGTCACTCCCGTGCCAGAGCCAGAAACCTATGCCATGTTATTGGCAGGTTTGGGCTTGATGGGTGTGATCAGCCGTCGCCGCGCCAAGCGCAACGTTGCCTAAGCACTGACTCGGTCAGACCACTAAATGGGGAGCTCAGGCTCCCCATTTTTTTTGCGTCATTCAGCGTGTGCCCACTGCCACTTTGCCGAACACGGCTTGTGCTTCGCGCGGCAGGCAGCGCCAGTAGACGGGGTTGCCCTCCACTTGGCCGCCAAGCGCGGCCGCGGCATGCCAACCCCAACGCGGGTTGTAGAGGAAGGCACGGGCCAAGGCGATCAGATCCGCATCGCCGGCTTGCAGAACATCTTCAGCCTGTTGCGGCTCAGTGATCAGTCCGACCGCGGTGGTGGCCATGCCGCTGGCAGCGCGGATGTCACGCGCAAAAGGCACTTGGTAGTTGGCACCCAGTGCAATTTTTTGCTGGGGTGACACCCCTCCGCTGGAGACGTGGATGAAGTCGCAACCCAGTGCCTTGAGTTGCTGCGCGAAGACGGCACTTTGGGTGACATCCCACGCGCCCTCGACCCAATCGCTGGCGGAGATACGCACACCCAGCACGCCGTCGAATACCGCCCGCACGGCGGCGAACAGCTCCAGTGGAAAGCGCATGCGGTTCTCCAGGCTGCCGCCGTAGGCATCGGTCCGTTGGTTGGCAATGGGCGACAAAAACTCATGCACCAGATAGCCATGGGCGCCATGCAATTCGATGGCGTCTATGCCCATGCGTGCGCTGCGAATCGCGGCCTGCACAAACGCAGCCTTGACGCATTCCATGCCTTCGAGGGTCAGCTCGGCAGGTGGCGGTTCGTGCGGCAATTGCGGCAGGGCCGACGGGCCCAAAGGCTCCCACCCGCCGTCTTCGCGTGCCAGCAGTTGCCCGCCTTGCCAAGGCAGCTTGCTCGACGCTTTGCGCCCCGCGTGTGCCAGCTGGATGCACACCGCCGTGTGCGGCGCGAGTTTTCGCGCCCGGTGCAGCTTGTCGGCGAGAGCCGCTTCGGTGCGGTCGTCCCACAGCCCGAGGCAAGCGGGCGTGATGCGCCCCTCGGGCAACACACCGGTCGCCTCAATCGTGAATAGGCCCGCACCACTGTTGAGCAAATTGCCCCAGTGCATCAAATGCCAGTCCGTCGCTTCGCCGTCCACCGCCTGGTATTGGCACATCGGAGCGACGACGATGCGGTTCGGTAAAACAAGGCCGCCGCGGGGCGAAGGCAGGGTGTAAGGGGCGAAGAGTTGGCTCATGCACAAAAGCATAGCCCATGGGTCAAATTCGGTGCAGTACTGCTCTGTAACGGCCCCAAAGCGCGCACCGGTAAAATCAGCGGAGTTTTGCCTTTCACCTGTTTCTTAACCTTACCCTTGGAGCTGCCCTCAATGGCCCCCACCCCCAACACCAAAGACATGGCAAATGCCATTCGCGCACTGTCCATGGACGCTGTGCAGCAAGCCAATTCCGGCCACCCCGGCGCCCCCATGGGCATGGCCGACATGGCAGTGGCTTTGTGGGGTGAGCACCTCCGTCACAACCCCACCAACCCGAACTGGGCCAACCGCGACCGCTTCATCCTGTCCAACGGTCACGGCTCCATGCTGATCTATGCGCTGTTGCACCTGACCGGCTACAAGCTGCCCATCAACGAACTCAAGAACTTCCGCCAACTGCACAGCAAGACTGCGGGCCACCCCGAATTCGGTATCACCCCCGGCGTGGAAACCACCACCGGCCCCTTGGGCCAGGGCATCACCAACGCCGTAGGCTTTGCCTTGGCTGAAAAGCTGCTGGCTAAAGAATTCAACCGCGAAGGCCACGCCATCGTGGACCACCACACTTACGTGTTCATGGGCGACGGCTGCCTGATGGAAGGCATCAGCCACGAAGCCGCTGCACTGGCCGGCGCCTGGAAGCTGGGCAAGCTGATCGCCTTGTATGACGACAACGGCATCTCCATCGACGGCCAAGTGGCCCCTTGGTTTATCGACAACACCGCTCAGCGTTTTGTGGCCTACGGCTGGAACGTGATCGGCCCTGTAGATGGTCACGATGCTGCTGCTGTCTCTGCTGCCATCGCGCAAGCCAAGGCCGGCACCGACAACCGCCCCACCCTGATCATCAGCAAGACCCACATCGGCAAGGGCAGCCCCAACCGCGCCAACACCTCCAAGGCCCACGGCGAGCCTTTGGGCGCGGAAGAAATCAAGCTCACCCGCGAGTCCATCGGCTGGAGCCACGCACCCTTCGTGATCCCGAAAGAAGTCTATGCAGACTGGGACGCCAAGGAAAAAGGCAAGGCTGCAGAAGCTGCTTGGAACGACAAGTTTGCTGCCTACAAAGCCGCCTTCCCTGAGCTGGCCAAAGAGTTCGTGCGCCGCATGAAGGGCGACCTGCCCAAGAACTTTGTGCAGACCGCGGTGGACACCGTGATCGCTGCCCACCAGAAGGGCGAAACCGTGGCCAGCCGCAAGGCCAGCCAGTTGGCGCTGGAGTCTTTCACCGCTGCATTGCCCGAAATGCTGGGTGGCTCTGCCGACTTGACCGGCTCCAACCTGACCAACACCAAGAGCACGCCCAACCTGCGTTTTGACGCATTGACCGGCGACGTGGTGACCAACGAAGCCGGCCAGGGCGGCCGCCACATCAACTACGGTGTGCGCGAGTTCGGCATGGCCGCCATCATGAACGGCGTGGCCTTGCACGGTGGCTACATTCCTTACGGTGGCACTTTCCTGACCTTCAGCGACTACAGCCGCAATGCCATTCGCATGGCTGCTCTGATGAAGCTGCGCGTGGTGCACGTGTTCACGCACGACTCCATCGGTCTGGGCGAAGACGGCCC
>JAIXVK010000312.1 GCA_027483085.1 Comamonadaceae bacterium
GCCACGGTGGCTATGGGCGTTTTTCACTTCCACCGGCAGCTGGGCAAAGGTCTGGCCAAATTCTGGAATCCACATCACCGGGTCGAATCCAAAACCATTACTGCCCACCGGCTCGGGCGCAATCTGCCCGACCACACGGCCCACGGCAATCAAGGGCTCCGGGTCGTCCACACTACGCACCGCTACCAGGGTGCTCACCAGCGCAGCGCGGCGGTTGGTCACGCCCTTCATTTGCTCCAGCAGGGCTGTGACGTTGTTGTCGTCCCCTTTGGCGTAGCCGAACTGGGTGGCGTAGTAGGCCGTGTCCACACCCGGCAAGCCGCCAAAGGCGTCTACACACAAACCGGCGTCATCGGCCAGCGCGGGCAAGCCAGTGTGCTGAGCTGCGTTGCGCGCTTTGGCCAGCGCGTTTTCAATAAAAGTGCGAAACGGCTCGGGCGACTCGGGCACGCCCAGGTCGCCCTGGCGCACCAGCTCACAGCCCAGCGGGGCGAACATGGCATTGAGCTCGGCGAGCTTGCCCTGGTTATTGGATGCAAGAACAATCTTCATATGAAATAAGCCTCTGGCGCCCGCAGAATATGCGCGAGCAGCTATTATTTTGATAGTGCCTGTTGCTGCAGCAGCATGAGTTCACCCACACCTTTTTCAGCCAGCGTCAGCAGTTGGTCCATCTCGGCGCGGGTAAAGGCCACACCTTCGGCCGTGCCCTGCACTTCCACAAAGTGGCCGGCACCGGTCATCACCACATTCATGTCGGTATCGCAGGCCGAATCTTCGGTGTACTCCAGGTCCAGCAAGGGCGTTCCTTCCACAATGCCCACGCTGATGGCGGCCACTGCCGCAGTGATGGGCGTCTCAGTCAACTTGCCGGCAGCCAGCAAACCGTTGACTGCGTCTTGCGCCGCCACAAAGGCGCCGGTAATGGCTGCGGTGCGGGTGCCACCGTCGGCCTGGATCACATCGCAATCGAGCTGGATGGTGCGCTCGCCCAGTTTTTTGAGGTCAAACACTGCGCGCAGAGAGCGGCCAATTAGCCGCTGAATCTCTTGGGTACGGCCGGTTTGCGTGCCGCGGGCGGCCTCGCGGTCGCTGCGGCTGTGGGTGGCACGGGGCAACATGCCGTATTCGGCAGTGACCCAACCTTCACCACTGCCGCGTTTGTGCGGTGGCACTTTTTCTTCCACCGACGCGGTGCACAGCACCTTGGTGTTGCCGAACTCGATCAACACCGAGCCCTCAGCGTGCATGGTGTAGTGGCGGGTGATGCGCACCGGGCGCAATGCATCGGCTGCGCGGTGAGCGCTGCGAACCATGGTGTTCATGGAATGATCCTCAAAAATCCGGCAGAGCCGGCACTACTCAAAGCTTGCGGGCTGCGGAGCGGCGAATCGCTTCATTGATCTCGGCGATCGAGCGCTCAATGGCCTCGTCGTCCAGGTCATCGACCTCGGAGTCTGCCCACGCTGCCTGCACCGTCGAAGCAAATACGCCGTCATGGATGCTGTCGGTCGAAATCGTCCCGCGGGTGGACTCGAAGCTGTCTGGGGTTTCCCACTCCATGGCGATGAGTGTGACGTTGTCACAGTGCGGGCCGCCCTGCAGCATGGCCTGCTCCACCAGATCAGGGGCCGACTCCGCCACCGGCTTTTGCGACATGTGGAACACGATATCGTCGTCTTGCAAAGGCCCCCAGAGCCCGTCAGAGCACAGCATCATGCGGTCGCCCTGGTGCAAGGGCACCGGCCCGGTCACATCAAACACCGGGCGGGTGGGTGAGCCCAAGCAGGTGTACAGCACATTGCGGTTGAAGTTGACCGGCGCCCCGCTGGGCCGCTCCATGTCACGTTGCTCTGAATACGAGTGGTCACGGGTGCGAGTCAGCAGCTCACCCTGGCGCACAAAATACAAGCGCGAGTCGCCGCAGTGCACCCAGTGTGCCGCACCACCTTGCACCACCGCGGCTACCAGGGTGGTGCGCGGGGTATCGGGCAAATTGCGTTCGGCTGCGTATCGCAGAATCTGGCGGTGTGCCGCAAGAATGGCTTTGTTGAAAAAGTCGCGCACATCCATCAATTCAGGCTGTGCTTCCTTCTGATACATCGCAGAAATGACCTGCAATGCCATTTGGGATGCGACTTCCCCTTCAGGGTGCCCCCCCATGCCATCGGCCAACAAAAAGATGCCGGAAGACTTGGTGTAGCAGTACCCCATCCGGTCTTCGTTTTTTTCGCGGCCACCTTTACGGCTGATCTGGAACACAGAAAACTTCATTTCGGCCGAGCCCCTTGCGCATCCGAGGCAGCACCCATCACGGTTTTCTTGGTGTCGGCGACTATGGAGTCAAACTGCATGCGCACTTTTTCGGTAACCGTCAGTTTGGTGTAGCGACGCTCACCCTCGCGCGACAGCTCTTTTTGCAAAGCAAAAACGGACTGCGGCCGGGATAGCGGATCCAGCGCCATACACCACTCGACAACCTCAATCAGGTTGTCGGAGTAGACGCCCCGCAAGCGCGCCAAGGCGGTGGCGATACGGTCTTTCTCAATACGCTGGGGCGCTTCATTGGGCGGGTAACCCTGCATACAGGCGTAGATACAAGCCCCGATCGCATAAATGTCGGTCCAGGGCCCCATGGAAGCATCGCGCCGGTACATTTCGGGCGCAGCAAAACCGGGGGTGTACATCGGGCGGATGAAGTTGCCTTCTTTGCTCAGCACCTCACGGGCCGCACCAAAGTCGATCAGCACCGAGCGGTTGTCATCGGTGATGAAAATATTGGCAGGCTTGATGTCCAGGTGCAGCATCTTGTGCTGGTGCACGATGCGCAGACCGCGCAGGATCTCATCAAACAAAGAGCGGATCGTCGACTCGCGGAATACCTTGCTCTTTTTCTGGTCGCGCGCGGTCACGATGAAATCCTGCAAGGCCGCGCCTTCCAGGTAATTCATGACCATATAAACGGTCTCGTTTTCGCGGAAGAAGTTCAACACGCTCACCACCGACGGGTGCGAAATCTGCGCCAGTGAGCGCCCTTCTTCAAAAAAACTCTTCAAGCCCAAGCGGTACAGAGACAGCTTTTCCGCTTGCACCTGCGGCAGCAACTCGCCGGGCGCCCGGGAGGCCAGTGACGAGGGCAAATATTCCTTTACCGCGACTTGTTGGCCCTCGGCATCGAGCGCCAGGTACACCAAGCCGAAACCTCCGGCTGCGACTTTGCGGATGATGCGGTATCCGCCGATGATGGTGTCCGGGGGAAGAGGCGCTGGCTTGACCTTTGACATAGGTGCAGTGGGATCACTCGTGGGGTGGGGTTGAAACGGGTTATTCTCGGGGCCGTTTCCATCGCCGCGAAAGCCCTTAATGCCAGTTTACAGCATGACCGGCTATGCCAGTGCACAGCACAGCACAGCCCATACCGCCCCTGAGGGTGAAGCCCGCAACCAACCGGTGACCCAGTTGGGCTTGGAGGTGCGCTCCGTCAACAGCCGCTTTCTTGACCTGACTTTCCGACTCCCTGAGGACCTGCGCCAGTTCGAGCCCGCCCTCCGGGAATTGCTGGGCAGCAAGCTCAAGCGCGGCAAGGTCGAAGTGCGGGCCTCTGTAGAGACATCCAGCACCAGCAGCATCCCTGAGGCTACGCCCAAGCTGCTGCAAAAGCTCAACGCCGCCCAAGACAACATCCGCGCGTGGCTGCCCAGTGCCAGCCCCCTGAGCGTGGCTGACGTGATCCGCTTGGCAGCGGCAGAGCAAGGCACGAGCCGCGACTGGAGTGCCGACGTGATGCCCCTGGCCGAGAAAGTGCTGAAGGAATTGCTCAGCGCCCGCCAGCGTGAAGGCGCCCGGCTCGCCACCATGCTGCTGGGACATATTGCCCAATTGCGCAGCCTTGCCGAACAAGCGGGCCCGCTTGTACCGAAGCTGGTGGAACAACAACGCACCCGCTTTATGGAGCGCTGGAAAGAGGCGATGGCCCTCACAGAAGGCTCCACACTGCCGGAGACTGCCCAAGACCGCGCTTTGACCGAAGCCACTGCATTTGCCATCCGCATTGACGTGGCTGAAGAGATCACCCGCCTGAACTCGCACCTTGACGAGCTGGAGCGACTGATTAAGAAGGGCGGCGAGATCGGCAAGCGCCTGGACTTTTTGATCCAGGAACTGCATCGCGAGGCCAACACCATGGGCTCCAAATCTGCGGCCCTGGAGCTGACCCACATCTCGGTAGACATGAAGGTTTTGGTCGA
>JAIXVK010000428.1 GCA_027483085.1 Comamonadaceae bacterium
CCAAGTGAAAGGGGCTGATCAGATCGAATGCAACGACTGCGATCGAATCGGTAGAAGTTTCAGGTTTCGGCATATTGGCTCAATCTTACTGATCATTGTCAAACGAGCCACTTAGCAACAGCAGCTTCCCTCGACAAAATTCCGGCCAACACAGAAACTTGTTGAGGGCTCCATGAAATATGAAACTACGGTCTACCCGGCACTACCTTTGGTTGAGCAAATTCTCCAACCGTGGCGAACCCGCATAGGCCCTGATTTCGACGGATACAAAAACCACGTGTATCGCATGCTGCACTGCTGCTTTGCGCTGGCGCCGTGCAATGACGAAGATCGGGAGAAACTCATCATCGCCGCCTGTCACCATGACATCGGCATTTGGTCTGACCATACCGTCGACTACCTGCCGCCCTCGATTCGGGAAGCAGTCGCGTACCTTCACGCCCATCATTTGAGTGAATGGGAGGAGGAGATCATCTTGCTCATTGACCTGCACCACAAGGTGCGCGCAATCAAGGGCGACTTGGCCGAGAAGTATCCACTGCTGGAGGTCTTCAGGCGGGCAGACTTGGCCGACTTTTCTCTTGGGCTGATCTTGGGTGGAGTGCCCAGGCGCTACTTTGCAAACGTAAAACGCCAGTTCCCCAATGCCGGCTTTCACAAAATGCTGATCAAAGCTGCCGGGGGTTGGTTCGCCAAGCATCCGCTGTCACCACCACCCTTCATGAGGTGGTGATTTGCAGAGACCTTAGAAGATGTCTATTGCAGCTATCTGAAACTCTTCATCGCGCCCAGGGTGCGAAAACTGCAAGCTTCCAGCCCAAACGCCCTAAATGGCCTCAGCCATCTTGGCAATGCAGCCTCTGAGCCACCGCAAACCTGAATCCTTGTCGGTCTGAATGTGCCAATACATTCCCACGTCAAATTGGGGCACTGTAATCACAGGCTTGACGATGCACATGTGCTCTGGCAACGCTACCCGACGGATCAACCGTGCAGGCACATTGAAAGCCCAGTGTGCATTGCACGCAATATCTATTGCTGTCGTAAAGCTTTGTGCCCGACAAGCGATGTCCCTACGCTCCTTGTGAAGTAGCGCGTCAACAGGATTTTGTTCAGCCTCTCCTGTGGCGAGGACAACATGTCGCAGCGCCATGTAGCTCTTCCGTGTCAAGGGCAGAGCCGACTTCGGGACCAAAGACATAAAGCTCTCACGCAGCAAAATCTTGTGCTTTGCCCACGAGAATACTCCGTCAGGGGAAAGCAGTGCAAGTTCAGCCGCTTGGTCTTGCAATGCGCCTACGCCCAGCCCACCACCATTGATCAGGTGCAAACGCACGCCCGGAGCGGAGATGCGTAGTTGCTGAACCAGCGGCAAGAGAAGTGTCGACGTTTCATAGTCGGTACAGGCAATCTTGAAAGTGCGGTCACTCAGGCTGGGATCAAAGCTTGCCGGGCTGCTGAGTAGATCAATGCGCCGCAAGATGTCTTCAAGTTCCGGAAGCAATTCCAGTGCACGATTTGTAGGTGTCAGGGATCTCCCGACTGAGGTGAGGAGTGGGTCTGCAAAGGCCAACCTGAGCCGCGCGAGCGAACGACTCATCGCGGAAGTGGTAACACCGCAAGCCGCCGCTGCCGCCGAAACCTGGTTGTGCCTCAACAACATTTGCAAGGCAATCAGGAGATTGAGATCGAGGCCAGTCGCTTCAATTTTGCGCATATTAGGATTGAGTTTAGCGCAACCTAAAAACGCATTCATTGACCTAAGATTGATTTACCAATCACTCTCTTTGACTCAACATGAAACTCTTTTGTTTGACTTTGATTGCCGCGACCATGGCCACATCCGCGCTTGCACAGCCCTCTGATACGGCCAAGAACAAGAAAATCGTTGTGGATTTCTATGACCTTGCCTTCACTCAGCGCATGCCCACCAAGGCAGCTTTGAAGTACATATCACCAACGACCTACATTCAGCACAACCCCGACGGTAAAGACGGACGGGATGCGTTCATCAATGGTTTCGCCAAGTTTGTGGAAAACGGAACCTTGAAATGCGTATCCAAACGCGCGATTGCGGAAAAGGATCTGGTGGTGATTCATAGCCACTGCCTGGACAATCCAGCGGACGCCAAAGACCGTGGCCAGGCCTACGTAGACATCTTCCGCGTCCAAGACGGGAAGATCGTGGAGCATTGGGATGTGGGGCAACCGGTTCCTGAAAAGTCGGCCAACACGAACACCATGTTCTAAATAGGCCTGTAGCTCTTGTGGAATAAGCGCGAACAGCTACTCTTTTAATAGCAAATCGCGCTATTCACCCGGTCAATCCCTGTCGCGATCCCGCGACCAAATAGCGGCAAAGGCTTTCAGTTTGGCCCACGGGCCCACCCGCTCTTCGGACAGCACATCCAGAAAATCCGACAAGCGCTTGGACTTGGCCATGGTGTACACCGTGAGCGCGATGGTCACCACAAACACCACCGCAAACACCAGCACCGTGCGGGACACAGGAGCATCCGCCTCGGCCAACAGGTTCATGCCCAAAAAGCCAGTAGTGATGGTGCCTATCAGGCCCAGAATGGTGACCACTGTCAGGCGCACCACGGTGTTGGCCTGGCGCCGCAGACTGTCGGCCTCCAGGTAGTTATTCATGTCGGCAATGCGCTCTTTGACTTCGGCATAGAGCGGGTCCAGCCCGAGGTGCTGCGCGCACTTTGCAAACAGTGCGCGGGTCTGGGCTTGCTCCGAGATTTCGTGAAACCAGTAGCGGTGGGTAAAGCGCAAAAAGCTGGCAAAGGTGCTGCGGATGCTGCGCTTGAAGGCGCGCACGCTGCCGGGGTCGCTGATGTTGAGGTTGCGCAG